>DNGE01000093.1:904-10890 GCA_003486705.1 Bacillota bacterium | reverse complement strand
TTTAGTATGTTCTATTTAATTCGAAGTAAACGTTGACCTAGATAAGTGATGAACTTTACTGATATTAATGGACTTTTGTAGTTTCAGCCAGTTAAACATTTACAATATGACAAATACACAAGAAAAAGCAAATGGTTTCAAGCAATTAGCGCAGGTAAGATGTGATTTTTTGTGAAGAGAAACGAAAGTCTTTTTACTATGTAAGAGTCGTGTAATCACAAAGTGAATCGTTTTTTAATAACGTTGGTAATTACAATATATTTAGTCTTTTGTTGGAATAATAAATTAGGGGTTAGGTTAACTGAACTATGATTAAGTACAAGAATAAAAATAAAAGAATAACCTAAAAATAATAGTATTCATCAATAAATATTACCCAGTAGCTACTCATCATATTTTCACGACCTAATCTTACCTATCTAAAAAAACCAAAAATTGTGATTATTTTTTTATAAACAATATGGGAATGATTAGACTATGTAAATAATTTTTAGGTTTATAGGTAAAATAGTAAATGTCGTATAAAGTAGTTATAGTTCTCTAAATTATTGCCATATTCTTAAAATAAAACAAAAAATGACAAATAGTTTTAAAATTAACGAAATTTTAATTGACTATAACTAGCTTTTTTATTTAGAATGTTGAGTGGACGACTTTTTTAGACGTTTTATCGTATAAGTAGTGTAAAACATTTTAGATAAAGTTAATGATAAGAACTTTAACAAATTGTGCTGGAGGTATAAACATGGAAGTTAGGTTAGAAGGTATTACGAAAAGTTTCGGTAATTTTACAGCTGTTAAAGATTTAACTGTGACGATTGAAGATGGAACACTTGCAGGATTACTAGGGCCTTCAGGGTGTGGAAAATCAACTACATTATATATGATTGCAGGTCTTGAAAAACCAACAAGCGGTCGCATTTATTTTGGAGATCAAGACGTAACAGATTTACCACCAGAAAAACGCGGAATTGGATTAGTATTCCAAAATTATGCGCTATATCCGCATATGACAGTTAGACAAAACATTATGTTCCCGTTAGAAAATGCAAAAGTAAAAAAAGAAGAAGCGATGAAAATTGCACAAGAAATGGCTGACTTAGTTCAAATCGGTCATTTAATGGATCGTAAACCTGGTGAATTATCAGGAGGTCAACAACAACGTGTTGCAATCGCACGTGCAATTGCAAAAAAACCTAAAGTATTATTATTAGATGAGCCGTTATCAAATTTAGATGCACGCTTACGTTTAGAAACACGTGAAGAAATTCGTCGTATTCAACAAGAAACAGGTATTACAACAATCTTCGTAACACATGACCAAGAAGAAGCAATGAGTATTACAGATGCGATTGTATTAATGAAGGATGGTGTTTTACAACAAAAAGCAGCACCACAAGATATGTACTTTAAACCAGGTAATAAATTTGTGGCAAACTTCTTAGGAAATCCACCAATTAACGTTATTGAAGGAACTGTTAATAACGGTGATGTGTTTATCGGTCAAACAAAATTAAGTACAATTCAAGGTGTTGAAAATGGACCTGCTTTAGTAGGAGTTCGCCCAGAATCATGGATTATTGGAACTGAAACAGGTATTGATGCAACAGTTGAGATGGTTGAAATTATTGGTCGAGATAAGTTATTAACTTTAAATGTAGCTGGTCAACATGTACGTTGTTTAATTGAATCTGATTATGAAGTTGCAACTCAAGACAAAATTAAATTAACTGCTAAACCAAGCGGAATTCATGTTTTCCATAAAGAAACAGAAATTCGTTTAGGTTAAGGAGGAGATTAGAATGGCAAATAATATAAGCAAATCTCCAAAAATTAAAGAAATTCTTTCATCTCAAAAATTTAAACATAACTTTTTAGGGTATACATACTTATTACCAACCCTAATCGTTACAGCAATCTTTGTTGTTTATCCATTATTTATGGCATTTCGTATGGGATTCTATGAGCAATATAATTACTATACCGATACTGGAACAGGATTTGGATTAGCAACGTTTGAATTTGTTTTAAATGATCCTTATTTCCAAAAAGCAGTTATTAATACATTGTTAATGGTAGTTATCGCTCTACCAATCTCAATGATTGTCGCATTAGGTATCGCTTTATTATTAAATGCTGGAATTAAAGCAACGCCATTTTTCCAGGCAATATATTTCTTACCGTATGTAACGTCAGTTATCGCAATCGGAATTGTTTGGAGTTGGTTATTCCACAGTGATTTTGGATACATTAATCAAATCTTAGGCTTCTTTGGTGTTGACCCAATACAGTGGTTAAATGATCCGAAAACAGCTATTTGGGCATTAATTATCTTTAACATTTGGAATGGACTTGCGTTTAAAGTTGTCATCTTCTTATCGGGACTTCAAAATATTGATCCTCAGTATTATAAAGCAGCCCAAATTGATGGAACACCAAAAACTAAGGTATTTAGACGTATTACATTACCATTATTGTCTCCAACTATCTTTTTCTTAACGATTACATCTGTTATCGGAAGCTTTAAGGTCTACAATGAAGTATTTGCTTTATTTGGTGGAAAACCAGGACCAGCAAATAGTTGTATGACGATTGTATATTATATTTATGATATGTTCTATAATGCTTCACAAGTGCATAAAGCTGCCGCAGCTTCAATTATTTTATTCTTAATTATTTTAGTTGTGACACTTATTCAAATGTGGGTAAGTAAAAAATTAGTTCATTATAATTAGGGAGGTAGCAAAATGTCAGGTAATGAAAAGAAAATTACATCTATATGGGCTAAAGTGCTAATTTACATTGTATTATCACTTGGAGCAATCATTATGCTATTCCCATTCGTCTTTATGATTTTAACTTCATTTAAGACGTTAAGTGAATCAATGTCTATTCCGCCTAAGCTATTCCCTGAAGTCTTTCAGTTTGAAAACTACTCAGAAGCTTTAAAAATGGCGCCATTCGATATTTATTTTGTTAATACTTTAATTTCTTCTGTTGCTAACACAGTTTTAACAGTATTTGTAACGATTTTTGCAGCATTTGCATTTACTCGATATAATTTCTTTGGAAGTAAAATCTTGTTTACGCTATTATTAGCAACGATGATGGTACCGGGAGAAATGTTAATTATTCAAAACGTTGTAACAGTTACTAAATTAGGATGGATTGATACATTTAGAGGATTAGTTATTCCTTATATCGCGAATGTATTCTATATTTTCTTATTAAGACAATACTTTATGCAAATTCCAGAACAGCTGTATAAAGCGGCTAAAATTGATGGATGTAGCGATTTTAAATACTTATGGAAAATTTTAATTCCAAATACAAAAAATGCCCTTGTAACGATAGCAATCTTAAACTTTATTGCAAGTTGGAATGCATTCTTATGGCCATTATTAATTACAAACAAAAAAGAGATGCGCGTTTTAACAATTGGATTAACACAATTTACAACAGAAGCGGGATCGCAAGTTCACTTGCAGATGGCTGCTGCAACTATTATTGTCGTACCAGTTGTCATTGTTTACTTATTCTTACAAAAATACATTATTAGTGGTGTAACACGTGGTGGATTAAAAGGATAAATTTTATAAATATAGTATAAAATTCAAATGAATGTAAACATTATCTAAGGAGAGCACTTATAAAAAAAAGCACTCCTTTTTTAATACAATAGTGCTACATTTTGAATTGGAGGATTAAGATGAAAAAGTTATGGTTATCACTTCTAGCCGGTATTGCATTAACAACTGTGGTGGCTTGTTCAAAAGAAGAAACATCAAATGAAAATGATACGACGACAAGTGAAGAACTTGTAGTTGAAATTAAGGAACCTGTTACAATTGAATTTTGGCATGCTATGTCAGGAACTAATGAAGGGGCTGTTAACTCATTAGTTGAAAAATTTAATAGTACTGTAGGTAAAGAAAAGGGAATTACTGTAGTCCCTATTTTCCAAGGTTCATATAACGATTTAAAATCAAAAGTAACAGCTTCTTTAAAAGCTGGAACAGCACCAGCTATTTCTCAAGCTTATGCTGACTGGGTAGCAGAATACTTACAATCAGAACAAGTTGTAAATTTAACACCTTACATTAATCATGCATCAGTTGGTATGACTGATTTAAATGATATTGCTCAAGTTTATCGTGATGAAAATACACAATATGATGAAGCTAAATCATACTATTCACTACCATTTAATAAATCAACAGAAGTTTTATACTACAATAAAACATTCTTTGAGGAAAATAACTTAACAGTTCCAACAACTTGGGATGAAGTTGAAGAAGTTTCTAAACAAATTTATGAATTAACAGGTAAACCTGGTTTTGGTATTGATTCAACACAAAATTATTTTGTTACAATGGTAAAACAATATGGTGGAGAATATACAAACTCTCAAGGTGATATTTTATTTGGTGAAGGTGATGCAGCTGTTAAAGCATTAGAATTATTCAAACGCAATGCAGATGCAGGTTATTGGCGTTTAGCAGGAGAAGATAACTACATGTCTGGTCCATTCTTAAATGAACAAGTTTATATGTATACAGGTTCAACATCTGGTTCATCTTTCTTAAATGATGATAACTTTGAATGGTCTTCAACTCCAATGCCACAAGTTTCAGAGACTACGAAAGCCGTTATCCAACAAGGAACAAACGTTGTTGTCATGAAACAAAATCAATCAGCTGAACAAATTTATGCTGCTTATGAGTTTGCAAAATACTTAACATCATATGAAGCAAATCTTGCTTTTGCTACAGAAACGGGATATTTACCAATTCGTCAAAGTGTCATTGATTCAGCAGAGTATCAAGCATATGTAGAATCTTCAAATGATTCTACAAAAGTAACAGGTCCAGAACAAATTTCATATAACTTCTATGACCCAGCCTTCTTTAAAGGATCAATTTCATCATATAATGTTCGCTCAGAAGCCGGTAAAGCAGTAGAGAGTGTTGTTTTAAGTGGTGTAGAACCATCTGTAGCCGTTCAAACAGCATTAGATGCATTAAAATAAAATAAATCTTTAAAAAGATGTTCAATAGAACATCTTTTTTTTGTTATTTATACAAAAATAATATAATATCCGACAAAGAAAACGTTTTATTTATCAAAAATTGTTAAGATTTTGTAAAAACTGTTGAATATTTACATAGAAATTTATATAATCAAAAGGCAACAGTGATTTTACAATAAATGTATATTAAAATGTATAGTTTTTTTCTGAAGTTGGTATTAGAGGTGAAAACCTTTTATACATATATTAAAATTCAATGGCCATATTGAATAGGAGGACTTACAATGAAAAAATTGTTAACTGCATTAATGGCATTATTCGCTTTGACAACTGTCGTAGCATGTTCAAATGAAGGAACTGAAAAAGAAAATGAAAAAGGTGAAGAGAAATCTGAACTTACAGTTTCAATTTCTGAGCCAGTAACTCTTGAATTCTGGCATGCAATGGGTGGAGCAAACGAGGAAGCTGTTAATTACTTAGTAGAAGACTTCAATAATACAGTAGGAAAAGATTTAGGAATTACAATCGAACCTATTTATCAAGGATCATATAACGATTTAAAATCTAAAGTTACTGCAGCAATTAAATCAGGAACAGCACCAGCTATTTCACAAGCATATCCTGACTGGGTAGCAGAATATTTACAAGCTGATGTAGTCGTTGCATTAGATGAGTACATTAACCATTCTGAAGTTGGAATCAAAGATTTCGATGGAATTTCAGAAGCTTACCGTGCTGAAAACAGCCAATACACAACAGATGGAACGTTCTATTCGTTACCATTCAACAAATCAACAGAAGTTTTATATTACAACAAAGACTTCTTCGAAGCTAATGACTTAACAGCTCCAACAACTTGGGACGAAATGGAAGAAGTATCAGCTAAAATCTTCGAATTAACTGGAAAACCAGCATTCGGAATTGATTCAGCTCAAAATATGTTCATCACTTTAGTTCAACAATTTGGTGGAGAGTATACAACTTCTCAAGGTGAAATCAAGTTTGGTGAAGGAGATGCTGCTGTTCAAGCATTAGAATTAATCAAACGTAATACTGACGCTGGATACTGGCGTTTACCAGGTGAAGATAAATACATGTCAGGACCATTCACTAATGAATTAGTTTACATGTACATCGGATCGACTTCAGGAGCAGCATTCGTTAATAACGATAACTTCCAATGGTCATCAGCTCCAATCCCTCAACAATCAGAATCAACTAAAGCAGTTATCCAACAAGGAACTAACGTAGTGATTATGAACCAAGATAAAACTGAGGAAGAAGTATATGCAGCATATGAATTTGGTAAATACTTAGGATCTGAAGAAGCTAACCTTTACTGGGCAACTCATACAGGATACTTACCAATTCGTCAAACTGTTATCGATATGCCTGAATATCAAGCATATGTAGAAGAATCAGGAGATTCAACAAAAGTAAGTGGACCAGCTCAATCAGAGTACTACTTCTACGATCCAGCATTCTTCTCAGGATCAATTTCTTCATACAACGTTCGTACAGAAGCAGGAAATGCTGTTGAACAAGTTGTATTAAATGGAATGGAACCAGCTGCTGCTGTAGAAGCTGCATTAAATGCTTTAAAATAATTTAACAAACTGAGGTAGCCATTGGCTACCTTTTTTTAATCTAAGAGGGCCAAGACCTCGAAGTCTGATTTTAAAACAACTCGTAGTAAGGTAATAATAATCATAAATAAAGAGCTAAGAGTTAAATATAAAGCTCTTAAATTGATATGATGATGAAGTAAATGACTTTTTGATTTGTTTGTTGTCAGATTTTTGGATATAATAAAAAAAGCATCGTATATAAGTTGCGATAAAATTTCATGATTTTTAGAAACTTTAACGGAACTAAAGTTACCCATTAGGATGAAGGGAACTTTGAAACTAAGACTTGTTATAAACTATAAAAAGCTTAACAGTTTCTATACAGAAAGAAGGAGTTAATTTATGAGCATTCACCAAGAAATTATTAAAAAGATTGAAGAATTTAATACGATTATTATTCACAGACATGTGATTCCAGATGGAGATGCCATGGGATCGCAAGTTGGACTTTCAGAAATTATTAAAACAACTTATCCAGAAAAAGAAGTTTATATCGTTGGAGAAGAATTAGCTTATCTAGGTTACGTGGGTAAAATGGATCAAATTGATGATAGCAAATATGAAGGGGCGTTAGTGATTATTGTGGATACAGCCAATGCACCTCGTATTAGTGATGAGCGTTATAACTTAGGTGCATATAAAATTAAAATTGATCACCATCCAAATCATGATCATTATGCAGATTTAGAATGGGTCGATACAACTTATCCGGCTTGCTGTGAAATGATTGCCGAGTTTTTAATTTCAAACAACTTAAAATGTAGTGAAAAAGGAGCCTTTGCTATATTTAATGGAATGGTTTCGGATACTGGTCGTTTCTTATATCGTGGCGTGAGTGAGCGTACTTTCCGTCACGTAGCAGAATTATTAGCGTACGAGTTTGATATGTCTGCATTATACGCTTCAATGTATGCACAATCGAAAGAATTAACACGTTTTAAAGGATACGTCTTATTAAACTTCAAAGAGACAGAAAACGGTGTTGGATATGTGAAATTTGATGACGCTTTATTAAAAGAGTTACAAATTACAGAGGTTGAAGCATCGGCCAATGTGAATACACTAGCTAACATTGTTGGAATTAAAATTTGGGCATTCTTCGTAGAAAATATCGAGAGCAAAGATGTTCGCGTGAACTTACGTTCTGCAGGCGCTCCGGTTAATAGCATTGCGATTAAATACGGTGGAGGCGGGCATTTACAAGCCGCTGGTGCTCGTGCAAAAGACTTTGCAACGGTTGATCAAATCATTGCTGATTTAGATGAATTAGCAAAAGAATACTAATAGCGGGGGATTACGATGAAGTTTTTACTGACGAATGATGATGGGATTAAAGCACCAGGAATTTCTTCATTAACACGTATTCTTTCACAGTTTGGGGAGGTCTATGTGGTGGCACCACATGAAAATAACAGTGCAGTGGGGCACGGTATTACGATGAGACGTCCGTTAAAGCAATATGCTGATAACATCTTGCATGCAAGTTATTCTGTCGGTATTGATGGAACCCCAGCAGACTGTGTAAAATATGCACTGTCTCATCTTAAAATAAAGCCGGATATCGTCTTTTCAGGCATTAATGACGAGCGAAACTGTGGAACAGATGTGCTGTACTCAGGAACGGTCTCAGGAGCCATTGAAGCGAACTTGTGTGGCTATCCGGCGATTGCCGTTTCAACGACAAATGCTAACTTTGACGTTGTTGAAAAGTATTTGCCAAGCCTTTTAGAAAAACTATTAGCCAAGCCGTTTAATCACACGTTTACGTATAATATCAACTTCCCAGAAGGCGATAACGTTAAAGGGGTAAAAGTAACAACGGTTGGGATTTCAAGGTATGAAGAGGCGTATATTGAGTCTGATGGAGGCCATAAGTTATCGGGTCCATTTATCGATATTGATCAGCCGGAGGATACGGATGTAAAAGCCGTTTTAAATGGCTATATTACAATTTCTCCATTAAAGTTTAAGTTATATGATGAAGTTGAAATGTCTGTATTAGAAAAGATATTAAAATAATTGAAAAGGTTGAACAACGAGATGTGGTTCAACCTTTTCAATTATTAGCTTTATGATGTTTTTGATTAAATTCGTTTAATAATGTTTGGTATTCTAGTTTAAATTGTTTGTAGGTTAATAAAATGTGAGCACAATCTTCTTTAACTTTTTGCATGAGTTCATCGTAATGTTGTTCAACGACGGCAACAATATCTGAGTCAATTTTATGTTGCGCACTCATGTCATTTAAGATGGATAAGACCTGTGTTTTAGGCATTGCCTTTTTATAACTACGTGACGCGGTTAGTGCACTTAAAATGTCTGATATTATGACACAACGCACTTCTTTTGATAAATCATCTTCTTTTAATCCAAAAGGATAACCCGATCCATCAAGTTTTTCATGATGGTATGAGGCTAATTCTAAGATGTGATAAAAGCCAATATCTTTTAAAATATCGTAAGTTGCGAGCGCGTGTTTTTTCATGATTTGCATTTCGTGATCCGTTAACTTACCTGGTTTTTCTAGAATATGAAGCGGTGTTGTGATCTTTCCGATATCATGCATCGCAGCTCCAAATGCTATCTTCTTAACAGTGTCAGCACTAAATCCTAAATACTGTGCGAGCAGTTTACTAAAACTTGTGATGGTAATGGTGTGAAAAAAAGTACTCTCGCTTCTAAAATCAATCGTGTAATTTAACATTTGAGCATAATTAATAATTTGTTCATCCGTTTGAATAGACGTACTAAAAAAATCATATAAATCTTCTTGGTAACTATGATTTTGAAGATGAGAAATTAAGTTTAACGCTTGATTTGCTCGAATAAATTCATTGAGGTAAGGAACCGCTTCATCATATTGTTTATAAAATTTTAATAGCAAGTCTAGGTTAAAATTTGAAAACTCAATGGCGGTCGCAATCGTATCTATAATGTTTAAAAAAATGACTTCAGCTTTATGAGGTGTATTTAATGTAATAAAATTTGAAGGACTTGTATGATGGAATAAAATAATATCTGAATAATCAGTTAAGGGGGAGAAATATTTAATAAATAGCGCACCATAAATCGCATGCTCATTAGAATTTTGGAGCTCATAATTAAATTGTTCTAATGTTGATAGTGTTTCAGTTTTATGTGCTCCAATATCGTGAAACATGGCAACAGTGCATAACTTAACTAATTCATCATTAGAGTAATTAGTTGTATATTGTAAGGTCTTATAAAATAAATAAGTCACTTTTTCGCAGTGATCTATTAAGCTTGGATTAAACGTGTTAATATATTTATTTAAAATTAAAATGATTTCTTTCATTGAGTATTGTTCC
>DNGE01000093.1:0-719 GCA_003486705.1 Bacillota bacterium | reverse complement strand
TCTTTCATTGAGTATTGTTCCATAAAAATCCCTCACCGAACATAGTTTATAATTCATTTTAACAAAAAAATCGTAAAAACGCTAATAAAAGTGTATTTTATGTAAAAAATGTAAAAAAATTACAAATAGGTAAATGAATTCTGTTATGGTATTTTAAATCTAAAGATGCATAAGTATGAAAATATGTTAAATACTATTAAAAAAACATGACGACGAAATGGAGATTTGACATGAGATATAAACTTGGTAAAATATTATTTTGCTTAATCTTTGTCACTATTTTTGGTATTGCGGTATTAACGTATTTACCGATTCAAAAGATGGTTAAAGAAGTCTCGTACTTTGGCGGTGGCGTAGAACATGCATATGCCAATTTAAAAGATGTTCCAATTATAGAAGGTAATGAAGTCGATCAGTTTATTGAAAAATATCCGAATGTTCTAATTATTGATGTTAGAGACAATCGTGAATACAAAGAAGGTCATATAAAAGGGGCCATTAACATACCACTCAAAGATATAAATCAAAAAATAGATGAAATTAAATCCCTAAATCCACAAAGTATTTTACTCTATTGTAAGACCGGTAAAAGAAGTGCAGAAGCTAGAAACCTATTAAATAAAGCAGAATTAAAGGATACTTATATTATAAATAAAGGGTTACAAAACTATAAAGGTGAGTTGGTCCAATAAAAAAACTACGCGAAGGCGTAGTTTTTT
>DNGE01000052.1:1178-10627 GCA_003486705.1 Bacillota bacterium | reverse complement strand
TGGCTCAAATTGACTGAAATATTCACCTACTTTTGTTATATTCAAAAAAGGTAACGCCAATTGATGCGGGCGTTACCTTTAAGATTAATGAATGTCCTGACGGCAAAATGCGTAATACGTGATGCTTAATAAAAGCGTAAGATAAAGGATAACAACCAAAGCAGCTGTAAGCGGTGGGAATGCTGGGTTCACGACGTTTACAAACAGATCTTCAATAACTGGAAAAGACCGCCCATAATCAATAAATTTTCGGAAGTCTAAATGATTAAAGGGTAGCCATTCCAAAATGGAATAGTATTTAGATGCCATCACGATGAGTGGGGGAAGGAAAATGGTTGTAAATAAAGCAGTCACCGTTGCAAACGTTGTTGATTTGACCAGAGTAGCAATTAAAAAGGCTAAGGCTGTAAAGAAAGTAATTTCAATGAGTTTAAAAGCTAAGATGATCAGAACATATAACGGATAACTCATGAGATAAGGGCCTGTGGCACTCGATAAGACAATGTTAATAAATAAGTTATCAATGCCATAAACTAAAAGCCCTGAAAGGGCGCCTAAGGCAAATACGATGGCTAAAGCCATCACCCCAAGACTAATGGTAGTCACTAGTTTGGCGGTCAACAACTTCCAACGTTTATAAGGGAGGGTGGCCCATAAATTAATCGTCTTATTTTGATATTCACCCGCCACACTTTGTACCGCAACAATGACAACAAATAATAAGATGAGGCTCATCACCCAGTCAAAGGAGTCACTTGAGAAAAACCACCAACCGTTTTCGTCTATATCATGACCCATGTCGTGTTCCAAACGAAATTGAGCGACCTCAACACGGCGCTGTACTTGATCTTTTTGATACGGAGAATATGATGAATCATCAAGCATTTCAAGTCCATAGGAAACGGTATTCTCTTCACGTTGACGCCAATCATTTGAACTAGATAGCTCACCATTTTGTGCAGAAAGTTGCTCCATTTTTGCGTGATACGAGTAGTCTTGATACGTGGCACCTCCGATTAAAAGGACAATGAAAATAAAAAGAACATAAGGCGTTTTTGTTTTGAATAGTTTATAAAACTCCGCCTTAACTAATAAGCATATATCTTTCACGTTTAAACACCTCTCATAACTGACATAAAACAATCTTCTAATGTATGACCTGGCTCTAAGTGTGATATTTTTTGAACATGAATTAATTTCCCTTGCGATAATATGGCCACGCGATCACAAAGTTGCTCCATCTCAAATAATAGATGACTTGAAACAAAGACACACACACCTTCTTCGTGTGCTAAATACTTTAAGAAATCACGAAGTTCTCGAATACCTTGCGGGTCCAAACCATTTGTTGGCTCGTCCAAGATTAAGAGTTTTGGATTTTTAAGTAAAGCGATTGAAATCCCTAAACGTTGTTTCATTCCAAGGGAGTATGTTTTCACTTTGTCATCTAGTCGGTCACCTAGTTTGGATAAGTCGATGACCTTTTTCATGTGCTGTGATTCAATATTAAAGAGGGATGAGAATAATGTTAAATGGTCTCTCCCTGTCATGGATTCGTATAGATATGGGGTTTCAATAATACAACCAACGGATGCCATCGATTGTTCATAGGCTTGATGTAGGTCATGGCCATTTAATAATATTGTGCCAGAATCGGGTTTGATTAAACCGGTCATCATACGAATGGTCGTTGTTTTTCCCGCACCGTTTGGTCCTAAGAAGCCTATGATTTCACCTGCGTAACCTTCTAATGATAGATCGTTAACAGCGTGAATTTTTTTGTATCGTTTACTGAGATTTTCAAGTTTGAAAATAAGATGTTGCATGGAAATCACTCCTGAATTTAATAAACTTGTGTATTAGGTCTATTATACGCTAGGTTGGATGGTTTAGATACGTTAATGAAAAAAATTAATGTAATTGAAGGTGGCGTACGGTCTTAAAATCTCATCCTGAAACTAATGGATAGCGTTTCTTGTAAAGAAGGTAATATTCAGTCTTTGTAAGCGTTGTTATGTGTAGTATAATGGAAATATAAGTGAAGGAGGGTTATAATGGAAAAAATTAAAATGCCAGACACTTTCTTATGGGGGAGTGCTTCTGCGGCATATCAAGTTGAAGGAGCAGCATTAGAGGACGGAAAAGGATATAGCAATTGGGATTCATTTGTTCGTATACCTGGTAAAACATTTAAGGAAACAACGGGGGATATTGCGGTTGACCATTACCACCGATTTAAAGAAGATGTCGCGCTAATGGCTGAGATGGGCTTAAAAACATATCGCTTTTCAGTGGCTTGGTCACGTATTTACCCGAACGGGAATGGGGAAGTAAATGAAGCGGGATTAAAATTTTATGAAGAGTTAATCGATGAATGTTTAAAATATGGCATTGAGCCAATGGTCACGATTTATCACTGGGATTTACCGCAAGCATTAGTTGAGGCGTATGGGGGATGGGAATCACGTCAGATCGTTGATGATTTCGTTAACTACGCCACAACATTATTTGAACGTTTCGGAAGCAAGGTTAAATATTGGATCACATTAAATGAACAAAATATTTTCACAACACTCGGATGGATGCTAGCCATGCACCCACCAGGCAAGTTAAACGACGAATTGACATTCTATCAAGTCAATCATCATGCAAATATGGCTCATGCCGGGGCAGTGATTAAGTTCAAAGAGTTAGTAGCAAATGGGTTAATTGGAGCAAGCTTCGCTTACTCGCCAAGTTATGCGCTCGATTGTCGTCCAGAAAACGGAATCGCTAAAATGAACTTTGATGAAATCAAAAACTATTGGTGGATGGATGTCTACGCTTATGGACGTTATCCAAAAATCGCGTGGCGATTCTTAGAAAACAAAGGTGTCGCTCCGCTTATGCTAGAAGGTGATGAAGCGATCATGCGTCAAGCCGCAACCCTAGTTGACTTTATGGGAGTAAACTACTATCAGACATCAGTTGCAGAAGTGAATCCAGTAGATGGAGCGGATATGTTCGGAACCTTTAACACAACAGGCGTTAAAGGTAGTGGAAAAGTGACAGGATATCCTGGACTGTATAAAAATCCAGCCAATCCACATTTAGAAACAACCGATTGGGATTGGACGATTGACCCAACGGGACTCCGCATGGCATGTCGTGAAATCACAAGTCGTTACGACTTGCCCATTGTGATATCTGAAAATGGATTAGGGGCCTTCGATACGTTTGAAGATGGGAAAATTCATGACCCATATCGCATTGCTTACCTAAAGGCACATATTGAAGCATTAAAAGAAGCGATGAATGATGGATGTGTTGTTTTAGCTTACTGTACCTGGTCATTTACAGATTTATTAAGCTGGTTAAATGGCTATCAAAAACGTTACGGATTCATTTACGTGGATCGTGAAGAAGCCGAAGGCGCAAGCTTAAACCGCTATAAAAAAGACAGCTATTATTGGTATAAAGATGTGATTGCTTCGAATGGTGAGAAGTTATAAATGATAAAGGGTGCACTCAAGTGCACCCTTTTGCAATATAGGTAGAAATATTTTAACAAGTAATCAATAGTTTAATCATAAGGAATCTCATCCCAAATGTAAATAACTGTAGGACATTATGATTTGTATCGTTTATGTAGACAAAAATGCATATGTTAAGAGTATTGCAACAAATGGAATAAAGTGGTAAGGTGTAGGAAAGATGAAAAGGAGGGAATGTATGACTGACATTTTGAGTGTTTTAAATGAAAAGGGATTAATTAAAGGGATAGACGATAAAGAATTAGAGAATTCAATGAACCATAGTCGGGTTTTTTTAGTCAATGAAGCAGCAGAAAAATTAGTGCTGAAAGAAATTAAGCAACCTTGGTTAACAGAGGTTAAATTAAATAAGCAAGGTACATTTGCAAACAAGATGAGACAACAGATGGGGGGATTTGTTAAGGTCGTTCAATTTCCTGATGGAAATTATTTTTTTAAGCATGGTGAGAAAATTTACACGTTAGAAAGTTTTTGTGAGGGGATTGAAGAAAAAGAATATACGAGAGAAAATTGTGTGGATCTTGCCTCTTTTTTAGGAAAGATTCACGCGGTAAGTGATAGATTTCAACTTAAATTTGGTTATGATGGCCCTTGGTCAGTTGATTTTGAACATAATTGCGCCGACGATCTTCAGAGTGAAAAAGAAGAGTATTTTAATTACTTTATAGACAGCTTAAAAGAGTTGAATTATGATACTGAGTTAATTACACAAGTGACTACCTTTTTTAATCAGAAAATAACGCAATTAAAAGAGGAATTACGTTTACTGCCAAAAGGGGCAGTTCAAGGAGACCTTAGCTTAGAAAATGTTCGATTTAATGAACAACACGAAGTAGTCGGGATATTTGATTATAATATTTGTGGAGATGAAGTTTATATTTGGGATTTTATTAATCAAATCGCCTGGTATTTGCAAAATACAAGTCATCAAATCAATTTAACCCCTATCATGCTAGAGGCTTACGTTCAACAACGTCCGATAAGTGAGCAGGAAAAAGCGATGGTGATGAAATGGGTGAACTTTACTTACTACACTCGATATTCTATTTACATGGAGTTTAGATATTATGCAAGGCAAGGCGAACATGAAAAAGTACATCATTATTTAAAGGCATTTCTTTCAAGTTAATCATTAAAAGTGAGACAACGTTAAAAGATAGGTTCAACGCCATATAAAGTTTTTTTGGTGAAGCTTCTTGCTAGCGTAAAATAATTAAACGGTTACTTGATTTATGAACTAAATGAAGCGGCTTATTCGTGTGTTTTAATTTTAGATAATAAAAAAAGCGGGTTATATGAACAAATACATCTAAATCACAGAACATGTTGCATCTGTGTTAGGTGCATGGTGCATACTCCCGCTTTTAATTTTATAATTCTTTTATTAATCTTCTAACGCTTCAATTCGATCTTGTAAATCATTATAAATACATTCCACCATATCATAATTCATCGCCGCAATATAATAAGTTTCTAATTTATCATGTAGGGCTTTCGCTTTCGCTAAATAAGCCGTTCCAGTTGCTACTTTCGCTTTATAACGACGCGCAACATCTGCTAACTCCTCAGCATATAATTCATCAGTTCCAGGTTTAATAAGCTCAGCATACATATCAATCACTTCATCAGATGCATGCGTTGGGAAGTATTCATGTGGTGCTGTCGAGTCAAAGAAACAAATGGAGAGCTCAGGAATTAAAACCATATCTAACGATTCAGGGTCAAACGAACAATGATAAATTTCTGTATCATAACCAAGAGCAGCCGATTTCTGTGCAATTTTACGTAACAACGTCGATTTCCCCGTTCCCGGACGCCCCTTAATAAAATAACGTTTCTTCAAAGGTTCAGTTAAATTAAGAACATAATCAACAGAGCCAACAGGCGTCGAACCACCAAAGAAACGCTCACGAACAACAGGTTCATGCCCAGATTCAGGATAATTAAGTAATGTATCTAAAATCTGTTGACGAAAAAGAGGTGCTTTATCAAAATCCATATTCTCAATATAAAATTTTTCCCACTCATCATGAATCACTAACGCCTGTGCAAAAATATCATAAACCTGCACATAACACTCTTTAATTGCTGCATTAATAGATAAAATCTCATTCGCATACGGTTTGAGTTTATAAGCATTCCATGCCATACCCAAATTCACATACTCCTCAATCGCACCCGGTGCTTTTGGTTCAATGACATGCGGTGCCGTTCCATCCACAATGCCCACACCTAAAGCTGGAATAATGACCCCATCAAGTGAATCATTATCAGAAGAACAATGTAAAAAATCAATATCATATCCTTTTTCAAAAAAATACGCGCCCATTCGTTTCATGAGCGTCGATTTCCCTGTACCAGGTCCCCCCTTTAAAATATATAACGTCGTAAGCCCTGCTAAATTCGAATCAAACAAATTATAAAATCCCTTTGCACTATTAGCAGTTGCAAAATAATTTTTAATTATACCTGCCATGCTCAGTCCTCCTCATTAGAATTCTAGTGTATAACCATAATATCTTATGAAAACTAGGCCATTGACGTGATATAAAACAACTTAAAACGCTTACTTTTATGTGTTGCAAATATTTAAGCAAACAAAAACTATAATTAATAGAAGAATAGAATGGCAACCATTTACATGGTATTTATCATGTGCTAAGTTAGAGACATTGAATAAAAGGGTGAAAAGGATATTTAAATCCCGTATTAAATAAAGGGGAGCAAGTAATGTTTGAGCTTGACCATGAAGTGGCCAACGAATACCACAAGAGAGCAACCTTGAAACAAGGATTCACTAAAAGGAGAGTATAATCATGATTACGTTTATAACCATTATCATCAGTCTAATAATTATTGGACTGATCGCCCATATTAGTGGCAACCTAATAGAAAAAATAAAAATACCATCACTCATGGGAATGATGATCGCCGGAATGATAATAGGACCCTATGTCTTAAACATAGTACCAAGTGTAACACTATCACTTGCGCCCTTTATTAAAGACATCGCACTTGTCACCGTCTTATTTATTGCAGGCCTTGGAATTAGCAAAGCCCAAATGCAAAAAATCGGCCGCCCGGCCGTTTTACTGAGCGTCATCCCTGCAACGCTTGAAGGCTTCGCCATCGCGCTGCTATCCATGGTCTTTTTAGACTTCACCTTCATTCAAGGTGCCATTCTCGGGTTCATTATCGCCGCGGTTTCACCGGCGGTCCTCATCCCATCCATGTTGGCGCTGATTGATCAGCGCCTCGGGGAAAATAAATCGATTCCGCAAATGCTACTCGTCGGAGCCTCGGCTGATGACACCGTCGCCATCACTTTATTTACAAGCTTTTTAGCGATTTACACCGTCCAAGCAAACGGTGGCAACGCCTCGTTTATAAATCAAATGATGATGATTCCTATTACGATCGTAGTATCTATTGCAGTGGCGTATGTTGTGGCAAAAGGGTTATCTTTCATCTTACCAAAACTAAAATTTGGAATTGTCCTCGTTTTTGGAATCTGTTTAATAATGCGTTTATTGGAATCAAATCTCCATCTTTCATATTTTAACTCGTTATTAACAGTCATGATGGTCGGGTTTTTCTTACGTTACTTTATAAATGATATGGCTTTACAAATTCAACAGATCATGAATCAAGTTTGGAAGTACGGTAAACTGTATTTATTTATCTTCGTTGGAATGGCCATTAACCCAATGCTTGTTAAGGATTACTTCTTTGTTGGATTTGGAATGCTTGCGATTTCATTAACCGTTCGCTCATGTGGCGTTTGGTTATCGCTACTTGGAACAGATTTAAATTTATACGAACGACTTTTTTGTGTTGTGGCCTATTTACCAAAAGCAACGGTTCAATCAGCTAAGGCTGGAATCCCGTTACAGATGGGCGTAGCGGGTGGAGAAGTTATGCAAGCTCTAGCCATTTTGAGTGTCTTAATCACAGCACCAATCGGAGCGATTGGGATTCGTCTGACTGCACCTAAATGGTTAGAACAAGCTGAGAATAATCAATCGTAAAATAAATAAAGATGAAACACCTAACAGATTGCGTACATATTGAGTATTACCATAAATTATGATAAACTTAATGAAGTTATTTTGAAACATGAAATAGGTTCAAATACAGAAAAATTAGGATAGGTATAGGTGAAAAAAATATGTTTTTAATTAATATGATTCGTGGTTTTTTCATGGCATTAGCCGATAGCGTTCCAGGTGTATCTGGTGGAACAATTGCATTTATTTTAGGTTTTTATGATGAGTTCATTGGCTCATTAAACACACTGATTTCAAAATCAAGCAAACATGAAAAAATCGAAGCTCTTCAGTTCTTATCAAAAATTGGTGTTGGTTGGATTATTGGGATGGTCATTTCAGTCTTCTTCTTAACTTCAATCTTTGAAGACCATATTTATAGTATTTCTTCGTTATTTATTGGATTCATTATTTTCTCAATTCCAATCATTATGCGTGAAGAAGCACAAACTATTCGTGGAAAATATTTAAACATTGTTTGGACTGTGACAGGGATCTTAATTGTGGTGGCAATCACGGTCTTTAATCCCATTTCAAGTGGTGGTGGCATTAATGTAAGTGTTAATCAACTAAGCATCGGTCTTGGTTTATACGTCTTCTTTGCAGGAATGATCGCTATCTCAGCGATGGTGCTACCTGGGATTTCTGGTTCAACGTTATTATTAATCTTCGGACTCTATACAACCATTATTAGTGCGATTAAAGAAGTCTTAACGTTTAATTTATCATATGTCCCAATTTTATTTATTTTCGGTTTAGGAATTATTGCGGGAATCTTATCAACGATTAAATTAATTCGTCGCGGTTTAGAACATGCAAGACCTGCCATGATTTACTTAATTTTAGGATTAATGCTTGGGTCATTATATGCTGTCTTTATGGGACCTACAACGTTAGAAGTTCCACAAGCGCCGATGGGAATCAAAACATTTAGCATCATCTTCTTCTTAATCGGAGGAGCCGTTATTATCGGTCTTGAACAAATGCGCAAAGTGTTAGAGAAAAAGCAACGTTAAGAATCAAACAACCTAGTTCAACATCTTGTTATGAGCTAGGTTATTTTTATAGGAGGAGGATGGATGAGGGGAACATTTCAAACGTTTCTAGAACTAGACATAGATAAAAGCGTGATAGGACTACAACCATGTGGTGAAGAAGATGTATATTTTTGCACGCCACTTGATGCCGTTTTGATTGGAGCACTTGGGGTTGATGGGGTACACTTTTGCTTTATTCCAAGTCTACATCAACCACTAGATTTAGAAGCGGGGTGCGTGTATGCAGTTAGCCCCATGAATGCTGATAAATTTGTCTATCCTGTAGCAAGCAACTTTATTGAGTTTTTGAGTTTAGTAGTCGCGTGCCGTGATGCTAGTCCGCTCGAACTTGTATCTAATACAAGTCTTGAAACATTTAATGAAATCATCATAAGTAGTGAGGACATTCCTAGAAAAGTAGAAAGTTTAAATGCCCTAACATCTCAGTTTGAATTACTTCATATCCCATCACCTTACGATTTAATCAAAAGCGTGCAAGAAGGGTTTAATCATTCAATTATACCGACATCTGATGAGTATGCTGATGTCTTAGGTAGGGATTAACAATAATAAAACAGGGGGAAATAACATGAATAACGTCAGTGTTTTTGAAATTATCTTTATCTTAGGATCATTAGCTTGTATCCAGTATTCAGTTTATGGGTGGGTTAAAGTTACAGCAACCTTATTGTTAATGATTTACCTAATTATTGCTAAAGTTCGTATGCGCAATAAACGACTGACTGCGTTACGTGCATTAGAGCAGAAAATAACCATAGATGAAGTTTATAAAGAGAAAAATAATTCGTATATTATCTATGGCATCGCCTTTA
>DNGE01000052.1:0-845 GCA_003486705.1 Bacillota bacterium | reverse complement strand
ATCGTTTTAAGTATTGCCCTCCTGATTGAAGGGGTAACTAGTATGACGGTTATGACGGAAGATAAAATCGTTTTTTATAACGGGACTTCGTACGATGTAGATGAAATAACAATGATAAAATATAAAACAACCTGGTTATTTAAAAGGGAAGTCATTGTGGTCTGCATTGATCAGTTGGAGCGACACCTTTATCTGTAAAAAAAAAGAGCCATTTAAACACACATTTAGGAGAACAACATGACCTACATAAAACTTAACTTAGCACAACTTTTCAACGTGAGCTACATGGGGCAAAGTAAATTTGATGACGACTTCAAACACTTCTCACGCATTTGCGACGAATACATTTTCTACTTTGTCAAAGAGGGCGATCTCTATATTGAAGAAGACGGCAAAGCGTATCATTTAACCGAAGGCGATTACCTCATCTTAGAGCCAAATAAACACCATATCGGCTACAAAGGCGCGCCCGTCCATTATTATTTTATCCATATTAAAGACGCTGACTTTTCAGTGGTCAATGGATATAGCGAAGCACACATTCAAGAAGATATCGCGAAAAGACGTTTAACCACGTTATCAAGCGACATGACAACGTCAACTTTTAAAGAAGATAGCGTCGCGCTAATACCCAAAACCTATCACCTAGACCAAAACTTCGAACTTTATCAATTATTAGATACGGCATGCCACGAACTTAATCAAAAAAATGAAAATTATAAATTGTCTGCCGTCTTATTATCCATGCAAGTCTTAATTAAAATGAATCGTTTATTTAATGCGCAGGCTGCAAAAGGAATCAGCCAAAAAGCTTATGCTACCGTGAAAGAAGTGATTCACTATCT
>DNGE01000166.1 GCA_003486705.1 Bacillota bacterium | reverse complement strand
TAGAAGTAGTTTAGTTATTTGTATGCTACACGTTCTTCGCTTGTAAGTCTTTAAAAATTGCCAGTGATGCTTCATCGTCCGAACCATTATCGACTAAAATAATTTCAAAATTACGCCACGTTGACTTTTGATAAACTGAATCGATACATTTTTTTACATCTGCACCGTGATTTTTCGTTGGAATTATAATCGAAATAAAATCTTCTGCTTTTAACCGATACTTTATATTAGTCGCACCTAATTCTGGATGTTCTACCAATACAGCATCTAAATTCCGTCGCTTAATCGCATCATACTTAGCACGAACAGCAGCATCAAAGGCATAATCTTTAGCACTTCCACCACCTGCTGTTGATGTTGGAATAATTCGCCAGTGATATAAAATTTTATCAATATGGGCAATTTTATTTGTTTTCTCTGTAAATCTTAGCACAAAATCATAATCCTGTGCACCTTCGTACCCAACACGAATTCCGCCAATTTCATTCACTAAATCTGCACGATAAACGGCAAAGTGACATGTATACATTTGTGACATAAATGTATCTGGTGACCAATCAGGTTTAAAATATGGATCTACTCGCTTTCCAGTGTCTTCAACTAGTTTATCTTCATCTGAATAAATCATATCAACATCTGGTTGCTCATTAATTTTTTTTATAACTTCAAATAAAGCTTCTGCTTTTAAAATATCATCATTATCTACGAAACCGATAAAATCACCAGTCGCTAATTCTAAGGCTGAGTTTGTTGCTTTTGAAATATGACCGTTTTCTTTACGGTATACTACTTTGATTCGATTATCTTTGGCTTCATACTCTTTTAACACTTTTTTGACTTGTGGTTCTGTTGAGCAATCATCAGCAATACAAAGTTCCCAATTTTGATAGTATTGATTTAAAATCGAATCAACGCACTCGCGTAAATATTTTTCTGGAACATTGTAAACCGGAATTACTAATGAGATAAGTGGCTTAATTTTCAGTTGTTCAATTTCTGCTTGTACCTCACTAGTTATATATTTTGTTTCCAATTGTTCAATCCAATCTTCGTATGTAAAAATTCTGCGTTCTGCTTCATTTGCAACACTGCGAAACAACACTGGTTTCAATCCATATCGCTGCACTGCATATCTAAAACTTTTTACTGAACTTGTTAATCCACCATTTTTTCGCACATAACGTGTTAATCTTCCAATCATTTTTCCACCTACAAATAGATTTTTATATTTGAATTCTTTGATACATTTTTCGAAAAACCTGCAAATGCTTTCAATGTATTATCTTCACACATTATTTCTTCACCATTTCGATCAAAAAAGTGTGTTTCTAATAAATAAGTTCCAGGGTTTAACTTTGACATCGCAATTTCGGTATTGAAACCACAATAATCATAATTATAATCATATTTATTAATATAAATATTATTCGAAATATCTACACGCTCGTTATTTGAGACATTAAAAATCACATGTTCATGTGATTCCATTTCTACAGCGTGAATTTCCATTCTTCCATATTCTAAATTTGGCATCTCAAATCCTGTTAAGAATGCCCAACCATGTAAAATCAAATTATTTTCATCCGCATTAACATGGTCAATCGAGGACATCATTTTTTGTCCTTCCATAAATTTTTCATATTGAAATACTACTTCACGTACATCTCCAAACATTTTTTGATGTCCATGATCTAGCCAAAGCCCTTTATCACAAAAATTAAAGATTGAATCAATACTATGCGAAACCAAGATAATGGTTGTACCCCGTTCTTTATATTCCATCATTTTTTTGAATGATTTCAATTGGAAACGTGAATCACCAACTGATAAAATTTCATCAACTAATAAAATATCTGGCTCAAATAACAATGTTGTCGCAAACGCAAGTCGTGCAAACATTCCACTTGAATACGTTTTTACAGGTGCATAAATAAATTCACCAATATCAGCAAAATCAATAATTTCCTGTTGCTTTTCTTCGATGTACTCTTTTGGAAAACCATTGATTTTCGCATAAAAAGCAATATTTTCAATTCCGGTTAAGTTTGGATCAAAACCAACTCCAAGTTCAAGTAACGATGCCATGCGGCCTTTCACTTCAATTTCCCCATTAGTTGGCTGACTTACACCTGAGATTAATTTTAGTAATGTTGATTTCCCTGCTCCATTGTGACCTAAAATCCCTAACACTTCTCCTTTGTGGAGCTCAAAATTTACATCATTCAATGCTTGGAAAGTTTTTGGCTCATTATTGGTAAATAGTGATTTTAAGCGCTCACGTTCATTATCATACACTTTATATGCCTTATCAACATGAGTAATTTTCATTGAGATAGTATCCACTTACAGTCCTCCTTAAATCATATCTGAAAAATCAGCCTGGAATTTTTTCATTAAATGACCACCAAGTAGCCATAGTAAGCCACAAATGATCCAAAAAGCAACAAAATGTCCCATATCTGCAAAAATACCTTGTTTATAAATTAAACTATCTCTAAACCCTTGTACAATATACGCAAATGGATTTAACCCTAGTATAAACTTCAATGTCGAATTTGAAACGATTTCAATATTCCAAATAATTGGGGTTAACCAAAATAAAAATTGTGATAATGATAGAATTAACTGTCCTATATCAGCTGAAACAACGACTAAAACAGATGTTACTCGTGATAATGCCGTCATAAATATAATACTAGCAATTGTATAGTAAATGATTTGTAACCAATAGATATTAGGCTGATAACCGTAAATCATGAAAAATAACAGCATGACACTAATTAAAAATAAATTTGTATACAACCCTTTAAAAACTTTAATTGTTGGTAACAACTCTGTTGGAAAGACGATTTTTTTCACTAAATGTTGCTGCCCTCTGATAGACATCGCACCATCGACGTATACATCACCCATATAAAACCAAGGGATATTTCCGGCAATCAACCACAAAATAAACGGTACTCCTTCAACTGGCGCACTCTTTAATCCGATTGAGAATACAAACCAAAAAATTGCGATTGTTAAAAAGGGCTTGAAAAAAGCCCAAAAGACTCCAAGCCCTGTATTCGCAAATTCACGTTTGTATTCGGTCCAAGATAAATCTAAAATAAATTTTAATTTCTCGAATACTTTCATGTTACGACTTCCTTATCGATTTCCGTATTGTTTTTCAAAATATTGTTGGTATTCACCACTGATGATGTTTT
>DNGE01000154.1:4567-5974 GCA_003486705.1 Bacillota bacterium | reverse complement strand
GTTTGGGGTTGGAGACTTGTGGTATTTATCATTGGATTGTGCGTTCGTAGCACAAACAATACTTAGGCCAATAAAAAATACCACTAAAGTCGGAAACCCCAGTCCCTTCTACCCAAAGTTGAGAAAGAACCCACAGACTTCGGTCTCTCTTCTCTTTTGTCTAACAAGACTTGCATCATGTCATGGATTACGTGACGCTTTTGTTAGTACGAACTTAGCATTCAAACTTAACGTATGCAACTTCTTCCCTGTTAACTATGCATCTGTTTACATATTGAATCCATTTAGTCAAATTGACTGTTTAATTCATCGAACCAGTAATCCGTGATACTTCCTCTAAATACAGACTCAGATTCATCGTTATACAGTACGTATTCAAATGCTGTCACCGTATATGAAGAAAACCTCTCATTATCATCATCCATCACCAACTGATCTAACGTCACACTCATTTGTGTTTTTGGATATAGTTCGATGACCTCATCTAACACATAATATTCCTCATTTAAATCCTGTTTCGCCACCCACGGAACCTTTATTTTTAGGCGAAACGTTTGGATGACATCACTACAATTGTAAAGGACGATATCCCCCTCTAAAAAAACTTCCCCTTCAGATTCATAAAACTTAACATCTGTAGCATCCCGTTCAAGATATATGGTATTTAAGTCAGTGGCAAAAGACTTGTAACATTTAACCACACCACTCCACATGGATGAAAACAAATTAATAATAATAACCATCACAATAAATCGTCTAAAACCTGTTTTAATAAACCTAAACTCATGTCCTTCATTCAGGTATTTTAAACTTAGATACGTGACAAATATTAAGATAAAACCAGAATAATGAACCATTGAATGATCACTAACAATAATCGATTTGAAAATTCTTTCAACGAACCTTTCTGGTACATTATTGCTATTACCAACTAGAATAAAACTAATGACAAGCCCCAAACAACCAAGCCAAAACTTTTGCCTCTTCGATAAAACCACCCAAATCGCCTCCGATTATTTTTATCATACCGTTTTTATAACCATATTATACCATAAACATTATTTTAACAACCGGAAGTCGAATCATGATTTCTTAATAACTGTTTAAACACCATGTCTATTCAATTAAATAATCATATTGTAGTCCCTATTTAAAATAACCACTAGTTAGTTTGATTGACTAGTGGTTATTTCTATTATCCGATCATAAAATCAAACAAGTTTGCTAAATCGCTAGTTGATGCTTTATACATTTCTGTATATTTACATTTCGTGCATGTTACCGTTGTAAAACTACGATTCTGAACATCAAAAAGCTTTGATAATCCTGTTCCCGTCATTGCAATTGAATCTGTTTCATAAGCATTGTTCCCACATTTTGGACAAGTGTAATTTGTTGCCATTAAGA
>DNGE01000154.1:1247-4251 GCA_003486705.1 Bacillota bacterium | reverse complement strand
TTCTAAGTTGCCCTTGCTATTTAGTCGCCTTTTTGTACGCACCACATAGAATCCCCCATGAACCGACATCTTATCTTCCATTTCACTTCAATCGGTGGACTGTTTGGAATGACTATTTGATTGAAGTGACTATAATATTCTTTATGCTGGCTCTTAAATATAATTTACCACTTTTAGGAAATTATTTCAATAGTCTCTCATCATCAAGACGCGAAGAAATTATGATTCAATCCGTTTATTCAAGCACATCTTTTGAATGGATGTCAGGATTGTTTACAAAGATATTTAACTGACCCGCTTCGTTCATGCTAGCAAAAAAGACGTTTTCCAAACAAATGTTCTTATTCGAAAGCTCTTGATTTAACCACTGTTCATCTTTTTTAACCCAGTTTAAGTGTTCATACATAACGGTTCCATCAATGATAAGTTCTGCTTCTAGCCCCTTATAGTGCGTGTCTAGGTTTAAATCTTCTATCGTTGCGTTTTGCTTCTTTGGTTTTAATAAGAAACTGACCTTACCGCTCGTTTCTAAAATGGCATAGTCAATATCCCGTATGCTAAAAATGCCATTCAATCTTGCCTCTTCTGCTAAATCATTAATGGTGAACTTGGTTTTCTTTAGATTTTGCTTGATAAATTCACCTTTTTGAATGAGAATGGTTGGCGTATCACCAAGAACTCGCCGCCACCAAACACCTTTAAGGGATACTTT
Organism: Bacillota bacterium; assembly: GCA_003486705.1. Lineage (GTDB taxonomy): Bacteria > Bacillota_I > Bacilli_A > MOL361 > Turicibacteraceae > Turicibacter. The sequence continues at coordinate 3,539 of DNGE01000154.1, read as the reverse complement.
TGAAATAATAACGGCAAAACCTGTATAAACAATGAGTGCAATAATTCCATGAAAATATGGGATACTTTCATCTACTGCAAATTGTGATGCAATAGAACCAATCGATATCCCTACAATATAGTCAAAAAAGGTTAAGTTTGCAATGTGCTTTTTTCCCATTAAACGTGTGAGTGTAAATAATACTAGTATTGAAACGATACTTCGAAAGATTATATCTAAATCACCTATTAAATTTGTCTCGTTCATAGCTTTATGTCCTTTGTTTTTTAGCTTAGTTTCATTCAACAAGAACACATTTATACGTTGAAGCGAAAAGTTAGGGTTTAGTCACTTCATAGATTTCCATATCAAACAAGAGATGCCATCAATTTAATATTGCTCGTCATTTATTTCGTATCTGTTAGCGATGGATGTTATTTTTAAGGTTTTGAATTAGCAAGTTATGTTAAAGGTTTAACGAATGAGTTCCTATGAATTATTCTTTTAATTACTCATAAAATAACGAAGAAGGAGGCGATCATCCTTGATGGACATTGAAGGAAAATATGGGAAAGCAAAAGTCTTTACTGATCAAATAGAAGTGACGGCTATTGAACAGGTGAAAGAACTTTGTGATCAGCCATGGACTAAAAAATTACCGATTCGAATTATGCCTGATTGCCACACTGGTAAAGGCTGTGTTATTGGCTTAACCATGCCGATAACTGATACCGTTGTAAGCAACCTCGTTGGGGTTGATATTGGTTGCGGCATGGAAGTTGCCAAGATTGATATCAAAGAGATGAACTTTAAAAAAGTGGATAAAGCCATTCGAAGTCGCGTTCCCGCAGGACGCGAGATTCGTAAGAAGCCACATCCTCTTAATAAGCACATCGACTTAACCCAGTTGTATTGTTGGCCATCCATTAAACAACATGAGGAACGAATACAAAATAGCTTAGGAACGCTAGGCGGTGGGAATCACTTCATTGAAATCAATCAGGATGAAGCGGGATACCACTATGTGGTTATCCATTCCGGGTCTCGCCAACTCGGCACGCTAGTTGCCAACCACTATCAGCGTATTGCACAGCAACGCCTAGCCAAGTCATCAAAAAAAGCGGAAAATCTTCCGCCAAATTATTTAGCTCCGTTAACAGGTGTTGATATGCAACATTATTTACATGATTTATTGATTGCTCAACAGTATGCTGAATTAAATCGAATAGCGATGATGCAAGTGATCATCGAGGAACTAGGCGTGGAGGTGCTACAACAATGGACGACGATTCATAATTATGTAGAGCCAGCTAAAATTCCAATGCTAAGAAAAGGTGCGATTGCTGCTCATAAAGACGAGCTTGTCATTATTCCTTTAAATATGAAAGATGGTAGTATTATTGGAATTGGCAAAGGAAATCCCGATTGGAATGAGTCGGCCCCTCACGGTGCGGGGCGTTTAATGAGTCGTACCACGGCTAAAGAGAACATTAGTTTGGATGATTACATTAAGATTATGGAAGGTGTTTACAGTACGTCTATCTCACACCATACGTTAGATGAGGCGCCAATGGCGTATAAGGATAAGGAAGTCATTTTAAAATCGATTCACGATACGGTTGAGATTGTTGAGATTATTAAACCGGTTTATAACTTTAAGGCGACATAAAAAGGAAGCGGCTCTGCTAGTGAGTCGCTTCCTTTTATTGATATTAACGCTTTGAATATTTCATAACGACTACACCCTCTTCAACGGCATAATAATCGAGGGTTAGATCTATTTTAGGATTATTTTCTAAGAATAAGGGTCTCCCGCTTCCTAAGATTGTAGGAATAATTCCAATGACGTACTCATCGATAACGTTAGCTTTAATGAATGGATCAATAACAGAACCACCACCGAATAAGAAGATGTTTTTCCCTGTTGTTTTTAAGTCCTCCACCGTCTTGACGATATCGCCATTCATGAAATGATAATTTTCAAAGTCTTCTAATGACTTACTTGTTGCAATATAGACAACTTTTTCTGTAAAGTCTTTGTGAAACCCTTGATCATAACAGTTTTTCCCCATGACCACAACATCGATATCTTCTAAAAACTTCGCGTAGTCCCATTTTGTTTCTGTGTTAAGTTCTTTTTTGCCATCACCGACAATCCAATCAAATCCTCCTTTTTCATCTGCGATAAAACCATCTAAACTAATCGCTAAATTTAATATAATTTTTCCATTCATATGAAATTCCTCCGTTTTTGTGTCTCTTGTTAGTATGTGCAACTTCGCAAATGAATTATTTATCATAAATTAACCTGTA
>DNGE01000154.1:0-1053 GCA_003486705.1 Bacillota bacterium | reverse complement strand
TTAGAAAGAAAGATTATCAGCATATTGGAACTAAAGAAATGAAGATGAAGACTATTGATTAAATAACCCGTCCAATCGCTTTATATCCTGCTCTAATTTAGTCACACTCATGATCCCAGCTTCCCTTATATACTCTTTTCCGTCAATATATACCATGAGGGCTGGCGCACTATAAATATTAAAAGAAGCTGCAATATTTAAGCACTCATCCGTATCAATAACCAGAATCTTAATTTTTGGAAAACGCAACAGCAAAACTTGTACCTTCAATAATAGAACACCACAAACCGAACAATGATTATTTTTAAAGTACAGCAATACCCACTCTTCTTGTTCAATATATTGTAACACATCAGCTAAATTCATAAATTATCACCTTTGTTAGTCTTATCATAGATTTATTATATCAATAACACTACGTCATTACACACAAAAAAACACCAGTTCTTCTGACTGGTGTTTTTAATTTTTATCACTTTAAACGCTATATTTATTATAAACATTATTACTAAGAACAGTTAACATCCGAGATTGAATTATCACGCCAATGCTTGTTAACCATATAATTCAACGTTAAAAAACATATATTCAAACATGATGAGAAATATTTACCTCCTGACAGTAGAAAAAGCAGACCTCAGTCTGCATTAATCTAATTTGATGAGTTCAAAATCATCAAAGGTTCCCCATGCTTTTGCAGGTGCATCCACTTTCATGGTGATGGTTACTGTTCCATCTGTCACATTGATGGTTGAAATGGTTGGCGTTTGCCAATTGAGCCAACCGTCTACTTTAAACGTACTGACTTGTTCATTATCTTTTGTGATTGCCATTAACTTCATATCTGCTTGGCTGGCATCGCCCCCTTGGATGTTTGCTTTTAGCGCATATTTTCCGGGTTCTAAGCCAGTAACGGTCTGTGAAATTTCAAAACTCATGGCTGATTCGCTCCAAAAATGACCTGCACAGTTACCACTTTTAGGATCGTCATTTTTAATATTAACGTATCCTGCATCATTTGTATGATAGATAATGTCCCACATACTTAAGTCA
>DNGE01000022.1:4624-6879 GCA_003486705.1 Bacillota bacterium | reverse complement strand
GGAATAACGAAAGAGCAACTTGAAGCGTTAAAAAGTGAAGTTTAATTGTCAATGAGGTGGGGGAATATTAATAGCAATTAGATTGAGGGGAGTATCTTTTTAAAGAGATACTCCCCTTTTTTAACAACTTTAGAATAAACTCAAGTTTGACAATATCCGCCACTCTCTATACAATGAAAATAAGAGAACAAAGAGTAGTGGAGGGAAAAACGATGAAAAAAGCAATCTTTTTAGATATTGATGGAACCATTTTAGATTTTCATAACGAGATTACGAGTATTACCCCAGCCGTTGAGAAGGCGATTCGTGGTTTGCAAGAAGCGGGGCATTATGTGTTTATTGCAACAGGAAGACCTTATGCTTTCTTAAATCCGCATTTATTAGAATTTGGGTTTGATGGATATATTCTATCAAATGGTGCGCAGGTATTAATGAATAATGAGAACATCTATACGGCGGGAATGGAAGTGCCATTTGTTCAAGAATTTACACAAGCATTAGAAGGGCGCAACATTGAATACATGTTACAAAGTCATGATTATTCTTATATGAAAGAAGAGTGTACTGAGTATTATGGCATGCTTAAACGTATGGGTGTGTCGCTAGATATGATGCAAACAGAGTTTCAAATTGAGGATGTCCTAACGCAAAAGATGCAGGTGCTTTGTCGTGATGAGGATGAGATGGCGTTTTGTATGTCATATGTTGAGGATCATCCGAAGTATGCGCATTTTCATAGCATGGGGGCGCAACAGTTTGAATTGTATGCGAAGAATTATACAAAGGCGACTGGTATTTTAAAGACGCTTGAGCATTTAGAAATTCCAATTGAGCGTAGTTATGCATTTGGTGATGAGATGAATGATATTGAGATGTTGGCGACGGTTGGTTGCGGAATTGCGATGGGCAATGCGAGTGATCATGTGAAGTCGTTTGCAAATGTGGTGACGAAATCAGTGCTTGAAGATGGTGTTGCACATGGTATTGTGGAGTTTGTCTTAGCGGAATAAGCAGTAAGCAAGAAAAAAAACACCTGACGGTGTTTTAGGTGTTAGGAATGTTGAATAGTTTTACTATAAAGATAAGAAGTGTAACGACGCTTTTTATCTTTTTTCTTTGAGGATGGCGGTTAATTTGAATGGCCCACGCCCTTTTCGCTTTACTTCAAAACGCTCAATTGAATCGCCATTTGAATCAAGCATCGGAAATCCTCGTTCTAGTAGCTCATTTAAGTTTTCTTTTTTGATTAATAAGGCTATCTGATTTTCGGTTACCGCTTCTTTAGAAGTCATTTAATCCCCATCCTTTCTCCTTATAGTTTTAGTATATTAACTAGGAAAAAAGATGATAACCTTAGATGGAGGAATTTGAAGATTTTTATTAAGATGCGCCTTGTTAATGTTGGGTTTGTGCACGCTGTAAGTTGAAACTGTTTCATTTGATGACAGAGGATGTACAATCGCCGAGCCATCATCAAAAAAAACGCAATGACTAACAAATTACTTGGAAAAAATAGTATACTATAGTAATGAAGCATTGTGACGTTGTGCTTGCTTTGTTATCATCACATTAATTTTTATTAGTTACATAAATGGGGGATAAATATGAAAAAAGCGATAATTTTTGATATGGATGGGTTAATGATCGATAGTGAACGAGTGACGTACGAGGAATATGTCAGTAAGTTAAAACAGTTAGGCCACGAGTTTAATGAAGAGATTTACCGTCAATGTTTAGGAAAAAACAAGATGGGTGTCTATGGCGTCTTCAATAGACATTATGGACAAACATTTCCAATGGATGAGGTTTGGGATGATGTTCACGTCTCATTAGATAGCCGTCTACAACAAAACGCGCCATTAAAAAAAGGAATCATTGAATTGCTAACCTACCTCAAAGAAAATGGCTATAAAACAATGGTTGCGACGAGCAGTTACAGGGCGCGCGCTGAAATGATTTTAACATCTGCTAATATATTGAAGCACTTTGATGGCATGATTTGCGGAGATGAAGTCACATGTGGCAAACCAAATCCTGAAATCTTTTTAAAGGCATGTGAAAAAATAGGAGTGACACCGGACGAGGCCTTAGTCTTAGAAGATAGCGAAGCGGGAATTACTGCCGCTCACAGTGCCAACATCGATGTCATCTGCGTGCCAGACATGAAATACCCCGATCAAGAATTCGTCAATAAAACAGTAAAGATTGTAGAATCATTACTGCAAGTCATTGATTACTTGAGCTAATGAAATAAA
>DNGE01000022.1:4065-4309 GCA_003486705.1 Bacillota bacterium | reverse complement strand
GCTTTTTCTTTTGATAGCATAAAAGACTTCTTTTTGATAAAAAGTCACTAAAAATCAACTTTTTATCATGATAAAAAAGGAAATCAGTTCTTTTGCTCGTATGTTATTAATAGGGGGTAAACTATCTCAAAGGAGCTCAAACATGAACATCAAAAACACAGATGAAAAACACATCCACGATTTAGGTTACAAACAATTTTTTTACAACAAGGAGGCGTTGCTCGATTTGATCGTCAATCAACTT
>DNGE01000022.1:3574-3820 GCA_003486705.1 Bacillota bacterium | reverse complement strand
TGGGCTAACAAACTACGATTGGAAGATTTGCGACTTATTTCATCGGAAGGAGTTGATGACGAGTTTAAGAAAAAAAGTGGCGACATTGTCTATGAAGCGACTATTGATGGACAAGACATTATCTTTATCATCATGCTTGAGTTTCAATCAAGCGTAGATTACTCCATGCCTGTGCGATTGCTGCAATATATGTTGATCCAACTGAATCGCTATATGGCGGACCATTACAAACAGCCGAATGTAAAG
>DNGE01000022.1:697-3209 GCA_003486705.1 Bacillota bacterium | reverse complement strand
AGTGTGTTGTTTTTGTTTGACCAAAAGGTTGATGGATATGAAATTCAACAACGTGCATTAGAGCTTTTACCAAAGTATCACAAATTTTCAACACAACAACGCGAAATTGTTGAGACTTGGATTGAAAACACATTCGAACATCAACTTGCCAAATTTTTAATAAAATTACTGAAGTTAACACCTGAGGAGGGAGCCCAAATGATTGCCAATAATAGTCGTGCATTTAGCGAGTTAGAAGAAGCAGCAGAAGCAAGAGGAGAGAAGAAGGGGATTGAAAAAGGAATTCAAAAAGGAATTCAAAAAGGAATTGAAAAAGCTAATATTGAAACAGCAATTAATTTATTGAAGTTGAAGACGCTAGATGATGAAACGATTGCTGCAAGTGTGGGATTACCGCTTGAGATGGTTCAACAGTTAAAGCAAGAAGTAATGGAGTAGACACTAACAAAAGAATCGTTTTGAATCTTAAATAGGGGAAGCAAAAAGTAGGCCGCAGATGCGACCTACTTTTACTTATGGTCCAGAATTCCTTCGTATTGAACCTTTGCTTTTTTATGTAACAATACCGTAATGAATTGTTTTGGACGAGCGTTGACGCAACGATAACAAATCATACAGTTATCGTGAGGTTTAACGCTTTTTTGATGCATACTTAAGTTGTCCATGGGACAAAGTTTCATGCAAATTCTGCATGAAATACAATCATGGTCGACTTTGATCGAGACTTTATTTTTCTCTTCAACAGCAGGCTAAAATTCCAATGAGATTAGAAAACCAATTAAAGCCACGTTTTGTTACTTTTCCCTTCTGTAGATGTCTAATAATGTGGTCTGATTTTTTATCAGCAGCCTTTAGTTTCACTTCAAACAACTCTCCATTTTTAATCGGAAATAAATCGAAATTGCAGATGCTATTTGGCATATTAAAATGCTCAACGTAAATAATCGTGCCAACACCCGAGGGTAATAGCTCAGTAAACGCACGAGTTCCATCGCCAGAAAATAGGAGTTGCGTACAAAAAAAATCAACTTTTTATCAGTGAGTACCTCTAAATGTGCGGTGACAAACTATCGCATCAGGTGTGGCGCATAGCCCCCATAAATCGGATAACAAAAACCGATGGGATCAGCCCCCCAATTAGCGATTTTGTTAGCTACGTCCTCCTGAATGGAAACACAGTGCCCCGGCACTTTTTCGCTAAAACGCGTCGCAAGCCATTTCGAATTCCCCGTACCCGAAAAATATAACATTAACATAAGCTCATCCTTACGAATCAAATATCAAATAGTCCTTTCATTATACTCTATCAACGAGAGAAATATGGTAAAAAACGTCGTAAAAACATGATTTCCTGAGCACGATTCAAAAGAAGAAAAACGTTTTAAAGCATGAGCGCTTTTTAATTGTGTTATAATAGAGGAGAAAGGCTGTGATGTTATGTTACGTGTATCTCAAATCAAAGTGTCAATCGATGATTCAATCGAAGTACTAGAAGATAAATTAGTGAAACATTTAAATATTAAGAAAAGTGATTTAATCGAGTATAAAATATTCAAACAATCTATCGATGCTCGCCGTCGTGGAAAATTAGAGTTCGTTTATACCGTGGATGTTGCGCTTAAAGATGAACAAGCGATTCTAGATAAAAAGGTGCCAAATGTTATGGTCGCACCAAATCTAAACTATGAGTATCCAGAAATGGGAACTGATAAATTAAATGGCCGCCCAGTTGTAGTAGGGTTTGGTCCGTCTGGGATGTTCTCAGCTTTAATCTTAGCGGAGATGGGATATCGCCCTGTTATATTTGAGCGCGGGGGAAATGTTGAGGAACGCGTGCACAGTGTTGAAGCGTTTTGGAAAGAAGGAATCTTAGATCCGAATTCAAACGTACAATTTGGAGAAGGTGGCGCAGGAACGTTCTCGGATGGAAAATTAACGACACGTGTTAAAGATTTACGTGGACGCAAAGTGTTAGATGCGTTTGTTGAAGCGGGAGCACCAGAAGATATTTTATATACAGCGCACCCTCATATCGGGACGGATTTATTACGTGAAGTCGTGAAAAACATTCGTGAAAAAATCATTTCATTAGGTGGAGAAATCTACTTCAATACGCGCGTGACAGACTTCTTAATTGAAGACGGTCAACTTAAAGGTGTTAAAGCAAGCAATGGGATGACAGTTGAAACAGAACATGCCATCGTTGGAATCGGTCATAGTGCCCGCGATACATTCTATAAATTATATGATAGAGGCGTGCACATGGATGCGAAACCATTCGCGGTTGGGGTTCGCGTGGAACACCCTCAAACATTAATTGATAAATCACAATACAAAGAATTTGCAGGACACCCTAAACTAGGTGCCGCAGAATACCGCTTGACGCATCAAGCGTCTAACGGGCGTGGCGTGTACACATTCTGCATGTGTCCAGGAGGTCTCGTTGTCCCTTCAAGCTCTGAAAAAGGTCGCTTAGTGACAAACGGAATGAGCGAGCACGCACGTGCTGAGG
>DNGE01000022.1:0-514 GCA_003486705.1 Bacillota bacterium | reverse complement strand
AGCACGCACGTGCTGAGGCGAACGCAAACAGTGCCGTGCTTGTACAAGTCTACCCTGACGACTTCGGAAGTGATCATCCACTGGCTGGAATCGAATTCCAACGCCGTTTAGAAGAGAAGGCCTTCGGCCTTGGTGGAAGTAACTACGTTGCGCCAGCGCAACTTGTAGGTGACTTCTTAGCAGGCAAAGCCTCTAAACAACTAGGAAGCGTAACGCCATCTTATGCATTAGGTGTTAAGTTAACAAACTTAAATAAATTATTCCCAGACTACATCACAGAAGCGATGGCAGAAGGGTTAAAAGTATTTAATAATAAATTAAGAGGATTTAGTATGAACGATGCCGTGATGACAGGTGTTGAATCACGTTCATCATCTCCTGTACGCCTTGACCGTGATTCTGAAACACTTGAATCAACGACGGTTAAAGGATTATATCCAGCCGGAGAAGGGGCAGGATTTGCAGGTGGAATCGTTTCAGCCGGAATTGATGGAATCAAATGTGCTGAAGCAAT
>DNGE01000123.1:5757-9794 GCA_003486705.1 Bacillota bacterium | reverse complement strand
CACGTGAACGTGCAGTTTGTCAAAGTAAAAGGGCACAGCGGTGATAAATATAATGACTTAGCGGATGCACTCGCGAATGAAGCGATGCGCAGCGGGAAGTTTGCGAGAAAACTTCCGAATAGTTACGAGTAATCAAAAGGAGAGGTTGGCACCCATGGGGTGACAACCTCTCCTTTTTTTATTTAAATAGTTAGTGTTAATGACACAGGGCAGTGATCTGACCCTAAAATGTCAGCATGGATTTTAGCATCTTCGATGTTTGATTTTAACGTATCGGATACTAAGAAGTAGTCGATGCGCCACCCTGCGTTTTTAGCGCGGGCGCTAAAACGGTATGACCACCAACTATAAGCGCCTTCTAGTGTTGGATTTAAATAACGGAATGTATCGATAAATCCGCGATTTAAAAATGTCGTGAAGGCTTCACGTTCCTGTGGTGAGAAACCAGCGTTTTTTACATTTGTTTTTGGATTTTTTAAGTCAATTTCTTGATGGGCAACATTTAAATCACCACAAACGATGACTGGCTTTAACAGGTTCAAATTAGACATGTGTTGTTGGAAGTCTTCTTCCCATTTTAAGCGATAATCAAGTCGTGCTAATTCATTTTGTGCATTAGGTGTGTAGACCGTAATTAAATAAAAATTATCATATTCAAGAGTAATGACACGACCTTCTTGGTCATGTTCTTCAATTCCAAGCCCATAAGCAACACTTAACGGTTCATGCTTTGTAAAAATAGCTGTTCCTGAATATCCTTTTTTCACGGCATAATTCCAATATTGATAATAACCTTCTAAATCTAAATCAATTTGACCCGCTTGTAGCTTTGTTTCTTGTAGACAGAAGAAATCAGCATCACTCTCATTAAAAAAATCTAAGAACCCTTTCGTGACACAAGCTCTTAATCCATTCACATTCCATGAGATAAATTTCATATTTTCACTCCCTATTGTGGCTATCTTAACTATAGAATATATGAAATCTTAATATCTGTCCAATAAGATGGTTTGTAATGAATGAAGTGGTTAAAATGACTTTATAAAATGGTTAGTTATTGAGCCTATAATTATTATTGTAGCGTTTAACGTAACAGTTCTTTAATGTCTGGAATGGTTTTTCCTTCTTCACGTAGTTGTTTAATTCTCATAATTCTATCAACCGTTTCAACACGTTTATATCTTCGGGTTAATTTTTGCTCTGTTTGTTCAAAAGGTAACATACCTTCTTCTGTATAATGTTTAAGTGTACTGTATCTTACTTCTGTTAGTCGGACAAGTTCTCCAATAGATACGTACTCTGATGTTTGAACGACTTCTAAACTTCTTTGTCTTGACATATATTCACCTAATTTACAACTGTTGATGTAAGGATAACAGTCATAGTAGCCATCATGGTATCAACATATTCTATCATTTGCTTAACTAATTGATTTTGTGATGTACTTCTAATCTCTTTCAATCGTTCCTTCAGTTTTTTTGATTCATGGGATGAGAAATATTTTTTTATCAGATTACTTTTATCTAACAAAGTGACTAAAGCAATTGTTTCTTCTGAGATACAACCTTCTTCAAGTAATTCAGCTCTAATTTTTTCAACAATACGATCAACACCTGTTTCATTCGGTATAAAACGTTCCTTTTTCACAAACATTCCATTACTAACTTTAGTGGCATATTGTTTTTTTACCAGTTCATGACTTATATCTAAAATTAATAAATCTATTTTTTTATCAGTAAAGGTCAAAACATACTGGCTAAGTAATTTATTAATTTGAATAGAATCTTGTACATTAATTTCATTCAATAAAGAATGAAGATAGCTTAAATCCTTTTTAGAATCTTTTGTTGCAACAATATGATTTCCTTCTAGTTGAATGTCGCCATTTTGTAATAGTTCAATAATAGCGCCAGCAATAATGCAAACAGAAATTACATTTTTGTCGAGTGGTAATTTGCCCTTCGCATTTAAAGCACACATTAAAAATTCTTGTGTAATTGATAAATCTTTCATATTAAGCACCCCATATTCATGTGAATTTAACTTACTACTTATTACTTACTACTTACTACTTAGTGAAATTATATGCTGTTTTCCAAAAATTATCAATCATTTTTAATAAGATGAGTGACTAGCTCATAAAATTTGAGTGAAACGTATAATGAGAATGCCGTTATTATAGTAATTCTCAGTCATAAAAAATAGTAGCATTCATTTTAAAGTCTTCATACCTTTGACACAAGCGTTTAAAAAGTTAAGACATAAAGTATTAGTGTAACGATGACATATACTTTATGGGGGGAACAAATGAAACATTTATATATATTAATTGGTAATGGTAGCTCAATCGGAATTATTCAATCCATCAATGAAAATCGAAGAGCTCAAGGGTTACCTGATTTAAATATTGATTTAACTAACTTATTTAAGTATGGAGATTACTTTAATTTTCCAATGACTAACGATCCATTCTTAAGTCCAGAACATACGCCGATTCTTTGGCAATTAGGTGCTCGCCCAGGAATGGACAAAGCGCAGGCAAATACGATTATTTCTCAAATCATAACTTGTGGTAATGTTTATGCTTTAGCAGCTTATGAAGAAGAAATCGTCTCACGAAATAATTTCAATCAATTTCTTGATATTTTTTCATCAGATGAAAATAACGCAACAGGCACACAAGTAACAAAACCTAGCTTGCCAACCTATGCACAAAACAATTCATTTTTCATACCAAAATTCGGTGAAAGTGAAGTCATAAATAAACTATATTTTTCTGCTTATGGTGAATTATCGAGTTATCTTCGCTATTTAATTATTTATTATAATAGTCAGGTTACCGATCAAGATTTAGCAAATATAGAAGTAGGCATTATTAACTATATTAAAAAGAATGGAAATAACTTTAGTAAGATTATCTTTAATTCTTATAATTATGATATTTTTATGGAACGCTTATTAATGGTGAATCAAATTCCATTTACACTTGGGACATTTAGTCAGGAACCAAACAAAGTTCTGTTTTATAAACCACATGGGTCTATTTCATTTTCTTATAAAGAGGCGTATAAACCAGGGACGGAGTATAAAATTCCATATCATGAATTGTCATTCCAACAAAAAATTAAAACAGATGAGTTCAATATAAAATACTTTTTCACCGATGATTATCCAAAACATAATGGATTAGTTCCACCTTATGGTGAAGCAGAACGCTATGAAATAGCTTATTATCAAAAAATAAGAAATACCTTAATAAAAGCTGCTACTTTCTCGCAACCAGATGATGTTTATTTTATTATTGGAAATGCTTATGGAAACGTTGACCGTTTTGAATTAGATCGCATTAATACGAGTTATAATAAATGGATCAATGTTACATACGTCGACCCGTTTCCAAACAATGATTATCAAGCCGTGTTAAGTAGCTTATTTTACCACTATACACAGACACCCGTTTTTCCAGAATAAGCGTCGATTTTAAAGACGTATAAGAAAACACTGAGACCATTGTTTCAGTGTTTTTAACATTTAAAAAAGATTGAAACCTTAAAGATTGCTTATCTGGGACTAGAAATATAATCGAAATTAATAACAATAACGGACAAAGAATATTTAAGCATAACAAATAAAAAAAGGGGCTCACAACAACGTGAATCCCTTTTGAATAATAGATTATACTTCTTTTTCTTGTGATTTGAAGCTTGCTGCAAATTGGTGAAGAACATCATGAACTTCATCCACTTTATTAGGTTTTAATAACATGGTGATTTTAGGGATAAAGTCCCCAATATCTCCGTAACTAAAAGTGCCTGCTGCTTGCTTTTCAAATTTTTCAGATATTAATTTTCGAGCTTCATCCACTTTATTATCTTGAACTCTTTTTAGAATGAAATCTAAAAATTGAACTTGTTTATTATCTAAATTAGTACTCACGCTTTTCACTCCTTTAATAGTATTCAAAGTTAGTATATCCGAATTATATTTAATTCATGTGATGTTTTGATTACTCCTTAAAATATAAAAATAGGAATTAC
>DNGE01000123.1:1390-5442 GCA_003486705.1 Bacillota bacterium | reverse complement strand
ATGACTTCACATATTAGGGAGGAAAAGTATGGTTAAGATCATTTCAGACTCATCAACATTATACTCAGTAGAGCAAGCAAGAGAGAAAAATTTAGAAATTACACCATTAGCGGTAACGATTAATGGTCAAACATATAAAGAATTTGAAGAGATTCAAACAAAAGAATTTATTGATATGATTCATGAAGGACATCTTCCTATCTCATCTCAACCTTCAATCGGAGAAGTAGTAGATACATTTAACCGCTATCCAGATACAGAAATTATTAACATTTCAATGGCTGATGGTTTATCAGGTACTTATAACTCAGCATGTATGGCAAAAGGAATGGTTGATCACGAAGATAAAATTACTGTGATTAACTCACGTACACTTTGTGGGCCACAACGCTATATTGTAGACACAGCTGTTGAATTAGCGAATGAAGGAAAAACAAAAGATGAAATTGTGAGTGTCGTTGAAGGTTTAATAGATACAACTATTTCATTCTTAATTCCAAACGATTTTGAATATTTAGTTCGCGGTGGGCGATTATCACCACTTGCAGGACGCATTGGAGAATTAGTCAAATTAGTTCCAGTCATGACGCAAACTGCTGATGGAACAAGATTAGAAAAATTCGCAACAAAGCGTACAATGAAAAAAGCAATAGCAACAATTTGTGATGCATTTATTGAAGCAGGCGTTAATGAAAATTATAAAATCTACATCACACATGCTTATAATGAAGAAGCTGCTATCGTAGCTAAAGATATTATTAGTAAAAATATTGAAAATGTTGATGTTGAAATGAAAATTTTAAGCCCTGCTTTTACAACACAAGGTGGACCAAAATGTATTGCAGTGCAAGCTGTAAAAAAATATGAAGTGAAATAGATTGGAAGCGTTAAAAACATGCAAATAAATGAGAACGAGATAAAAGATATAATAAATTTTCATTGTCCAAGATTCTCTGAATTGCCTAAAATATCTTTATACAAAGATCAGGTCATTTTATACATTGAAGAAGTCTTAAAGCCGTTAAATGTGGATCCAACTGAAAAACTATTAACATCAACGATGATTAATAACTATGTTAAACAAAAAGTTGTTTCACCCCCGCTTAACAGACGCTATAATGAAAAACATATTGCTTATTTAATTATTGTTTGTTTGTTAAAACAAGTCTATAGTTTAACTGAGATTTGTGAAATGATAAATACCCAAATAGATACGTACCCAACAGAAAAAGCGTACGATTTCTTCTGTTTAGAGTTTGAACGTGCATTAAAAATTGTCTTTAGCACACGCGAAGACATTGAGCCAAATTCTGCTAGTAAAATGACATTAGAAACAGAGTTAGCACGTTCAACAGCGTATTCCGTTGCTCATAAAATATTTGTTCAAAAGTATTTAATGTATAAGCGAAATTCAGAGGTTAAAAAATAAAAAAGTAAACTTTAATTTTTATAGGTACATTGAAATAGTGATAAAAGAAGGGCGTATTTAGCAAACTAAATAAGCCTTTCTTTTTTTATATGCCAATTGAACGGCATAAAAAACGCAAATGATAAAGGATAGAAAATGGTGAAAAGATGAATAAATTTCAAGCCGAAATCAAAAAAGTAGAAGATAAAGATGCAACCTATATTGAGATTCCATTTAATGTAGAAGAGATGTTTGGTGCAAAGCGAGTCAAAGTACGTGCAATGTTTGATGACATTGAGTATCGAGGATCGATTGTTAAGATGGGGTTGGATTGTCATATATTAGGCCTAACGAAAGAAATCCGTAACAAAATTGGAAAAGGCCCAGGAGATTTGATTGAGGTAACTGTTGTAAAAGATGAAGAAGAGCGTGTGGTCGATATTTCAGAAGAATTACAATCGATTATGGAATCAGAACAAGAAGTAAAACAATTTTGGAACGGCTTATCTTTTTCCATCCAAAAGAAATTCGCCCATTCAATTACGAGTGCTAAAAAAGAAGAAACACGTTTAAAACGTGTGGCTACAGTAATTGGAAAATTACGTCATAAAGAAAAGATGTAAAACAAGTTCAGGTGTGCTAAATGGCATAACCTAAACATTTTTATAAGAAAAGGTAAGAACCTATTTGGTGATAGATTGGGTTCAGTTTAATCAAGGCAGTAGTTTTCATTATGTAAAGCAAAAGCCATATTATGGTATAATAAAGGTATAGAAAAATAATGAAAAGTCCAATGACTGAATGAAGGAGATAAAGATAATGAAAGAACCAAATGCATTAGTTGAGCAGTATATTTTAGATTGCCCAGAAAATATTCAAGAACGTTTAATAGCATTAAGAACTATTGTTAAAAAAGTGGCACCTGAAGTAGAAGAAACGTTTGCGTATAAAATGCCAGCTTATAAATATAAAGGGGTATTAGTTTATTTTTCAGCCTTTAAAAATCATATTGGTTTTTATCCAACGAATAGTGGGATTGAAGCGTTTCAAGATGAATTAACAGGATATAAATTTTCAAAGGGTGCCATTCAGTTTCCACATAACAAACCAATTCCTTACGAGTTAATTGAAAAAATAGTAAAGTTTCGGGTGGCAGAGAATTTAGAAAAAGAATTGCTCAAAAAATAAAATAAAACCTGACATTTTGAAACTTGATGTCAGGTTTTTTGGCATGAGTGACATAATAAGATGGTGAGAGAAAGAATATACTAAGAAGAAATATTGTTTTTAAAAAATAACTAGTTATTAGGAGTAGAAAATGAAATTAATGAATCATGTCTTTTTCACACAAAAAGATTACAGGCATTTTTGTATTTATCGTTTTATTTTTGGCGTTGCCTACAGTTTAATGATTCCTGTTATTCCACTATATTTTGATCACATTGGAATGAGTACAGTTGTCATTGGTACCGTGATGTCATTGTATGGGGTGAGTAAGACGCTTGTGCAAATGCCATTTGGTATTGTGTCAGACACGTTTGGTGATAAAAAAACGTTACTTGTTTCGCTAGCATTAATGATTGCTGTGCCACTTGCTTATACATTCTCACAAAATCCAAGCATTGCAGCCATTAATTATATCGTGCAAGGCGCTATCCTTGGAATGGCGGCGCCCGCAACGTTTTCGTTGCTTGCAAGGACACTAGATCCTAAGCGCCGTGGCGAGAGCACGGGGCTCGCGTCGGCGGTATTTACACTGGGGGGCGGCATCGGTGCCGCCATCGGTGGGTTTATTGTTTCAACGAAAGGCAATTATAATATGGTGTTTCATATTGCATCGTTTGGGATTTTATATACGTTTATTTATGTCATATTGCAGTTGCCAAAAATACCGACTCAAAAGCATGCGCAAAAACATAAACAGAAAAACTCGCTTGGCGAGATGTTGGAAGAAATTCATCGTTATAAGCTTGGTTATAAAATATTTGTTCTCGGTTCCATTGCCTTTTTAGGTGATTTTATTTACGGCTGTGTCGTGGCCTTATTTCATTTTTATGGGCAAGATGTTTTGGGTGCAACGACAGGGTACACCTCAGCCATTATTTCTGTTTATTTATTTGTATTTGGTCTAGGCGCTCCATTTGCAGGGTGGGTCAGCGATAAGATTGGAAATAACAAACAGCTCTTTTTATCATTTGCCGTCATGAACGCGACCTTACTTGGACTCGGACTTGTTCGAAGTATTCCACTGTTTACTAGCATCATTGTTATCTATTTTTTAGGCGCAACGTTCTTAAATGCTGCTCTACAAAGTTCGCTTTCAGAATTTGGCGGCAACGATAAAATTAAAGGCATTGTGTTTGGGTTCGTGGGAGCAGCAGAGTCACTAGGGTATGCACTCGGTCCATTTATTTGTTCTTATGTGTACGCGTTTAATCCCACACTTTTATTCTTTAGCTTGCTTGTCGTTTCGAGCTTGATTTCATTTATTTATCTTGTTTTCCGTAAAAGGGCGAATGTCTAGGTTAAAGCGTTGTTTAGTGTTGAAGCTAAATGACGCTTTTTTAAGAGGTGGCGTGCTTGAATATTGGAGCAAGTTCAGATTTTAAATAAGAAATCGTATTTGGAATATATAACCAAACAA
>DNGE01000123.1:0-1111 GCA_003486705.1 Bacillota bacterium | reverse complement strand
GCATTTCAATTTTAGGATTTGGATGCATGCGATTTAAGCGACGCAATGGACAAATTGATATGGTCGAGGCTGAAAAGGAGATCTTGTATGGAATTGAGAATGGTGTGAATTATTTTGACACGGCATATATTTATACGGGAAGTGAGGTCGCACTAGGAACGATTTTGGCGAAGAATCAATGTCGTGAGCAGGTGATGATTGCGACGAAGTTACCGCAGTATTTGATTAAGTCGCAAGAGAAGATGGATGTTTATTTTAATGAGCAGTTACGCCGTTTGCAAACGGATTATATTGATTATTATCTGATGCACATGTTACCGGATGTGGCGACGTGGGAGCAATTAAAGGCGCTTGGTATTTTAGAGTGGATCGCTGAAAAAAAGGCGAGTGGTGCAATTCGTAATATTGGGTTTTCGTATCATGGAAACACGCAACATTTTCAAGAGTTAATCGATGCGTATGACTGGGATTTTTGTCAAATTCAATATAATTATATGGATGAGCATTCTCAGGCGGGGCGCAAAGGGTTGTATTACGCTGCCAATAAAGGCATTCCAGTGTTTATTATGGAGCCGCTTCGTGGCGGCCGTCTGGTCAATGGATTGCCGAAAAAGGCATTAGAGGCTTTTTCGGCAACCGGTTTAAATCGCACGCCCGCCGAGTGGGCGCTGCGTTGGCTTTGGAATCAAAAAGAGGTCACGTGTGTGTTATCAGGGATGAACTCGCTGGCGATGATTGAAGAAAATATGAGAATTGCATCAGAGGTTCAAGTCGGTGAAATCACAGCTAATCAAGTGGCTGTGTTTGAACGCGTAAAAGAAGAGATTAATGCGAAGATGAAAATTGGATGTACGGGATGTGGCTATTGTTTACCTTGTCCAAAAGGCGTTGATATTCCAGGTTCATTTAGATGTTACGATGTTCGATTTGCTGATGGATATATTAATGGCTTTCGAGAATATCTCATGTGTACGAGTATGCGCGTGAAAAAAAGTAATGCATCGCTATGTGTGGATTGCGGCAAGTGTGAATCACACTGTCCACAAGCCATCCCGATTCGCAAACAATTGAAAAATGTAGTGAAAATGTATGAAACACCACTGTACAAAAT
>DNGE01000063.1:2322-12056 GCA_003486705.1 Bacillota bacterium | reverse complement strand
ACATAAACTTTTTTCCCACCTAATGTATTTAAGACATCACCAATGCTATTAATTGTAAAAGGTTCCATTGTCGTATGTTTATCTTTTAATGCAAAATCAAATTCTTCTTTCATCCCTGAACGAATACCGAATTGATAAATTCGATTATCACCGACTAAATCCCATACACGACGAATCACGGTTGCATGAGATAACGCTTCATTGTTATACGTTTCACGTAAATCCGTGTGCGCATCAAAGTGTAAAATGACCATATCAGGGTGATATTTTAAAATGGCTTTTACAGCCGGTAGCGTCACTAAGTGTTCGCCACCAATCATAAATGGTTTTTTACCATCCCATAATGTTCGTTCCACAACTTGTTCAATCTCAGACAAGATTTTCACTGTGTTTCCGTTTGATAATTCAACGTCTCCAATGTCGCAGATGTTGTAATCTTCTAAGTCTAAATCTAAACGCGGGCTATACGTTTCAATGCCATCCGATTCGACGCGCATTTGCTTTGCAGCAAAGCGAGTCCCCGGTCGATATGACGTTGTCCCATCAAATGGCGCACCGAAGACAACAACTGAGCTGTCTTCATAGGCTGTGTCCATTCCTAAAAATGTAATGTTTTGATTAAGTAGTCGTTTCATCCTCAAGCATCTCCTTTACAAAGGTTGGTAACATAAAGCAACCGATATGTAAATCTGTGTTGTAATACTTTGTTTTTAATCCAAACGCTGACCACTCATCAACTTGAACATCTTTAATCGGATCAAATTTCTTTGATGCAAAGCCGAATAACCAGTGACCTGATGGATAAGTTGGGATATGAGCTTGATAAACGCTTGCGACTGGGAATAACGTCTTAATTTTGTCGTGCGCTCGTTTCATTTCACGCGCATTATGAGCAAAATATGGACTTTCATTTTGATTCACTAGAATACCATTTTCAGACAAAACACGGAAACAGTTTTGGTAGAATTCCGTTGTGAACAATCCTTCCCCAGGTCCGATTGGATCTGTTGAGTCCACAATAATTAAATCATAAGCAGCTGATTGTGAATTTGCAACGAATGCAACACCATCTTCAAAATATAAATTGACGCGAGAATCATCAAGTTTTGATGCACAAATTGGTAAAAACTCTTTTGAGGCAATGACAACTAGTTCATCAATTTCAACCATATCGATTTTTTCAATTGAAGGATAGCGCGTTAACTCACGTACCGTTCCCCCATCTCCACCACCGATGACTAATACTTTCTTAATATCAGGGTTAACTGCCATAGCTGGGTGAACAATCATATCATGATAAACAAATTCATCTTTTTCATTGACCATCATTAATCCATCAAGTGTTAAGAATTTACCAAACTCTTTAGATTGAAACACATCCACTGCTTGAAATTCAGATGTTTTCGAATATAATTGCTGATCGACTTTAATTGAAAATCTTACTTCATCTGTCCATTCTTCTGTATACCAAAATTGCATATTAACACTTCCTTTTCTATAACACATACAATTTCACCTTACTTGCACCTCATCTCCTAACAAATCATATGAGCTCATATGATTTGTTAGTGTTTTTTAGGTTTTGCTAGTAGGTGCAATTGATAATTGATCTATCTTATAAAATACTTAAGCTCCAACGACTTCGTTTGGTTTATGGCACATGTCACCTAATTCAAGTGGTGAATGCTTGCGGATTTTTGCTGTTAATCCACGTGGAATTTCAACTGATTCACTGAATTCTGCTTTTAATACTTGTTCAAGTAATTCAAAGCTCTTCCATGGGTCAATATCCCCACAAGTAAAGAAGTCTGCCGAAGCGAATCCATATTCTGGCCAAGTATGAATCGTTAAGTGTGATTCAGCAACAATGACTGCCCCACTAACACCCCATGGATTAAAATGATGGAAGACTGAATCTACAATTGTTGCCTTTGCATTTAAAGCTGCTTCATTCATGTATTTTTCAATTAATTCTGGATTTTTCAACATGTCTTGATCACAGTTGTAATATTCCACTAAAATGTGTCTTCCTAAAGTTTGTACGTTATGCATGTTATATCTCTCCTTTAATGTCTTCCTGTTCATTTGTAAGTACTAATATTTTTTCAAGTGTACGATCATAACTATCTGTCATAAAAGCACCACTTGTTTTTAGTGTTTGAATTCGATGGATAATCTCCTTCGTCATGACTTCACCCGGGGCAATAATTGGAATACCTGGCGGGTACGCCATAATAGACTCGCCACAAAGTCGACCGTGTGCTTGCTCAAGTGGCACAGCCTCTTTGTCTGAATAATACGCAACGCGTGGCGAGACACTGACTTTCGGTTGGACGTATTGTATCTTTTGAATAATTTTTGATTTAGTAGCTTTGGCATAGTGCTTCGATATGATGTCAAATGCTGTGATTAAGCGTTCGATGTGTTCTTCGCAATCACCTAAACTCATAATCGCTAGTACGTGATTGAAATCTGGCATCTCTAGTTGGATATTGAATTGTTTCCACATGAGTTCGTATACCTCAAAGCCACTCAGACCTAAGCCGCTCACATTGATTCCAAGTTTTGTAATGTCATACTGGCCGACTTGATTTGAAATAGCTTCAACCACTTTAATGCCTTTAATGTTATCTAGACGCTTGCGTGCCATCGTACTTAGATTTAGAACGTGTGTCAATTGGTTTCTTCCGTTTAAAACCAAGTTTTGACGTGCCCCGTCTAAACTACTCATTAATAAGTAAGAACATGACGTTGACTGTAACATATTAATGACTTGCCTCACTTTTTTAGCGTTGACTCGCTTGTGATTAATCAACAAGGCAGAGGCTTGTGTTAAGGCACCCCCTGTTTTATGAATACTGACACACGACATATCTGCGCCACATTCCATTCCGCTTTTAGGTAGTTCTTCATGGAATGGTAAATGTGCACCATGTGCTTCATCTACTAAAACTAATACCTCTTTTTCATGGCATATTTGCACAATTTTTTCAAGATCTGCCGTGTACCCATAGTACGTCGGGTTTAAAACAAACACCGCTTTAGTATCCGGATGAAGATTTAGCATTTCCTCAATGTCATGAACTTCAACGTTTCCAACTAATCCATCATGTGTCATTTGTGTTTTGACATAGACGGGAATGGCTCCACATAAAATCAAGCCGTTCATTGCTGATTTATGGATGTTTCGAGGAAGTAATACTTTATCGCCCGGTTCTAATACACTCATTAACATACAGTGTATCGCTGATGTTGTCCCATTTGTAATAAAGAAGGCTTCATCCGCCTGATAAGCTTCTGCTAATAAGGTTTGTGCTTCTTTTATGACACCTGTTGGATGTGAAGCATTGTCGAGCAATGGTAATGAATTCACATCCATTTGCAATAAATCATGACCAAAAAACTCATTCAAGATTGGCACACCTCGTCCACGTTTATGACCTGGAACATCAAATGGTACAATATCATGTTTAGAATAATCTTTTAGTGCATGAAGTAATGGCATATTTTTATGTCTTTCTAACCATGCGATATCTTCGTTACTATAAAGCGGTAATGATGCCACCTTACGAATGAAAGGTTGTTGCATTGGCACACCTCCCTAAGTTCAATCGTTACATAAATTCTTTAAAGTTATAAAATATTACTCTTTTTGTTTAATATTTGTAAACTATTTGAGCAAAAAAAAACAACTTCTGTTGATTTACATCACTTTTTTTTACACATTATAATTTTTTAGCAAAATAATCGTTCGTATTTTTGGTAATTAATAGGTTTAAACTAAAAACATGGCAAATAAACTCATGTTGTAATGATCTATTCTCACAGTTCCAACGAACGATGTTAATAATATTATACATTTTTTTGTAAATCAATAACTTTTTTTCAAAAAATAAACTTTTTTTCACTTTTTTACCTTAGTTACCTGTTCGTGTTTAATATTACTAAACTTTTACATGTTTTTTAATAAACAAAAACATAAAGTAGGACACACTAAGGACATATTCAGAAATTCTTAATCCACACACTTTCACAGACCCAACTGTCACTTAAACACCTAAAACAAACAACTCATAAAAAAAAGGCAACACTCTGGTTACCTGATTACCTATTCTAATTCATTTAAATAGCCACCATATCCCGCTTCTTCCATTTCGGATTTCGGAATAAATTTAAGCGCGGCAGAGTTTATACAATATCGCATCCCTCCACCTTCTAGCGGCCCATCATTAAAAACATGCCCCAAATGAGAATCTGCAGAGACACTGCGCACCTCAATTCTATGCATCATATGCGACCAGTCCGCTTTTTCCTTAATCACTTGTCGATCAATCGGTCTAGCAAACGCCGGCCACCCACAACCTGAGTTAAACTTATCTCTTGAAGAAAACAACGGCTCACCACTTACAACATCCACATAAATCCCTTCTTCAAATAATTCATCATACTCATTGACAAATGGCGGTTCTGTTCCATTTTCTTGCGTTACTTTGTATTGCATCGGCGTTAACATCTCTTTTAACGTTTGCTTATCTGGCTTTTGAAAACTCATATCGATCACCTCTGTCCTATTATTTACATTTTAAAACCAACTACTCTAAATATATTCAAAGAAAAAGCACTTAGTCTAAAAACTAAGTGCTTTTATACAATAAACACTCATTCTAGTTACTTACTAGAATCGATTGCTTCTTTTACGTCAACAACATCTTCTACAATTTCCTCGATTTTTTTTAAAACTTCATCATCAGCATAGCCACCATTTTCAGTCGTTGGATTGTTAAGTAACCCCAACACAACTAATAAAGACAATACCGTTTGAACAATATTATTAAAATCTGGAATAGCAGCAATGCCAAAAGCATTTAACACAATAGGTACAAGAGCTAACAAACTCACCCAGAACCCATAGTTTTTCATACGAGGTTGTAAATAAGCTATAATTTTTTGCATTTCAAAAGTCCCCTTTTTTTGTAAACCGGGTAAAAACCTTAACTATTTTCACCCTACCTTATTTTATGAAATACAAAAAAACTAAATCACTTCAAACCCCCAGTTTATGCGATGGAAACGTAGAAAACTCATTTATCATCCCCCATCCCTTGTAGATTTAACCACTTTTCAAATGAAGTAGAAAAAATCTCATTAGGAACAAAACCATCTTCATTAACTAAATCCTGACAACTCTGCAAAAATGTCACACTATGATTAAAACCTTCTACCAACGATGCGTAAATTAATTCACACCAAACAGGCGCATGTTCATACAAGCCATTTGCTATCATATTTTGTTTCACAGCCTTTAAATCATACTTAGCTACATGGTGACTCGCCACAAAACGACCCTCCTCGTAATGTAGTATTGCATATTCCGCTCCATAATCTTGATTAAAATGCACCCCCACAGCTCCCGGATTGACCACCAATGTCCCTTCAACCATTAAAGAGAACGGAGTATGTGTATGCGCCATGATTAGCACCTCACTTTTCACCTTATCCACGCACGAAGCTAGCAATGTCAAATCTTGCTCAAAAACTAGTTGCGATGTTTTAAACGGAGAGCCGTGCACAACGGTAACGACACCTTTATCACCACAATCAAGTTTTTTAAAATTCGGTAACTGCTTTAAATACTCTCTATTTTCATCCGTTAAGGTATTCGCCGTCCACACCACACTTCCCATTTGATCATACTTATCCCAATTCGAACGTTTTCCCGCCAAGTACGACTCCACATACTCTTCACGATTCCCTTTTATGACGTTAGGGTTTAAACGTTTCACATATTCCACCACTTCATTAGGTTGGCCACAATCCGACACTAAATCCCCTGCAATAATATACTCTTCAATCCCTTGCGCTTTCAACTCATTAATAACCGCTTCTAGCGCTTGTAAATTTCCATGAATATCAGATAGCACCCCAATTTTCATTATGAACCTCCTCAAAAATGACTTTACTAACAAGTAAATCCGTTAGATAAAACAGCATGAATCACAAATCTCATACAAGTTCATGTCTAGTAACCTAACAAAAAGAGGATGTTCCCATCCTCTTA
Organism: Bacillota bacterium; assembly: GCA_003486705.1. Lineage (GTDB taxonomy): Bacteria > Bacillota_I > Bacilli_A > MOL361 > Turicibacteraceae > Turicibacter. Next base: position 5,998 of record DNGE01000063.1, on the reverse strand, counting down.
TTCAACATTTGCTAAAACTAAGCGCGCAATTGTATACGCCATATTCATATCACTTTCATCGTGATTTGTTAATAAAATAACTGTCACCTTATCTTCATTGTGACGTAGCATCATGGAATGCCACCCGACTAAATTCCCCGGATGAGAAATTGTATCTTCAATCCAAAGATTCGTATACCAGCCATATCCGTATGGTTTATTCCCCACACGGGTATATTGTTGTGTCATTAATTCATAACTTTCTTCACTAATCAGTTCATTATTTGCTAAAGCACGATCGTAACGATATAGATCTTCAACCGTAGAATGTACCCCTCCAGAGGCGTAACCGTATGACGGATGAAAAATTCTAGCTCGATAACCTTCTTCAATATTACCATTATAAGCAACCGCAAAGTTTTCAAACACTAATCCATCTACGTTAAGCAATGTATCTTTCATCCCAGTGGGCTTAAAAATATTAACTCGGACGTACTCTTCATACGTCATACCTGAGACTTGCTCAATAATAGCACCTAACACATCGTATCCTAAATTTGAATAAATAGCCGAGACACCAGGTTCTTCAAAATATAAGTTATTTTCACGATAAGCATCTTCTAACAAGTCATCCACTGTATTTTCGGTGCTATAACGCCCACCATAGCCATAATCATTTGATGAATATAAACCTGAGGTGTGCGTCAGTAAATGATGGATAGTAATACGGTTAGCATTTGGCATCGTTGGAAAATATTTATCAATTGTTTGATCCAACTCAATTAAACCGTCCTCCATTAATTGCAAAACACTCACTGCAACGAATGATTTCGATACTGAAGCAATTTGAAATTTTGTATTTGTTTCCACTGGAATCTCTTGTTCCAAATTAGCAAGACCATACCCTTTGGTAAAGATAATTTTATCACCCGTCGAAACAAGTGCAGCACCATTAAAATTCTGATCCGTTAAATAATAATCAATGGATTCAGCTAACGCTTCATAGCCTACATCCATTTCAATGACCAGCGTTTCATTTTCTATGCTATCATCTTCCGACTCTATTACTTCAACTTCATTAGACCCTTTATCTTTACACCCAACGAGAAGCAATGGTACAATCACCACTAATTTCAAAAACTTTTTCATAATAATCCCCTATTTATCTAACGTTGTCAATTTTATATACAATTCATTTTATCATAAGCTAACAAATATATTAACCTCTTCCATATAATCATACACTTTTTACACCTTTATTATCCATTTAAGCCCCTATTCATAATAAAACGCCTGCCTCATACGATACGCGAAGCAGACGTCATACTTAATTCAATTGGTCAGTAAACATTTTTAAAACTTCTGAATTTTTATGTACAGGTACATATTTACCAAAAACCATTTGACAACTTCGCTTTTCAGCTTGAGCATCCATTTTTTTAACATCAATCGATACTCTTATTAATTTACTATCTACTGAGAAATCACAATGCCCTTTATGATTTGCTAATCCTAGGCAGTACGTTCCCCAATCAGAATTTATTAAACAGGCATCTTGAACTGGTTGACCAATTAACTCAGCTGAAATTTCACAATTTTCATCTAAAATCCCATTAACGTTTTCAATTGGATTATAAAATGTCAAATTCACCTTATCAATTAAATCATCCCCCTCAAGAAGAACAATTTTAATTTCATTATGCTTAACTTCCTTAACTGATACTTGCCCAATATCAGAAACATACCCATCATTTATGTGATCTAATTTAACACAACCTGAATCTGTTTCCACTTCTACCTCTTTTAAATAGTTTAGCAATTTGTAAATCATAACAATCACCCCTGTAAGATAGCGTTTTCATAGTAAGGTTATTATAGTTTATAATCCTCCACTTTTCAATCTTATTATATGTTTAGTCAGGTTAAAATATGAAATTATTGCATGATATTTCACAGATATCAGGTTAAAAAGGATAACAAACTAATATAATGTCGCATTTTTACAGAAAAAAGAGGGATCGTCGTTATCCCTCTTTCGTTATTTATTATTTATTAATTGTAAGCGAAGCTGGTGTGTTTCTTCTAACAATTCTTGTTTTTCATTGATCAGTGCTTGAATCTTTTCGAATTGCTCTTCTTTAAAATCCTGAATCAATGTTTGGTACTCCTCCTTCAGACTCATACGCATTTGATTTAATGATAATTCATTTTGTTTTTGCTCAAACGTCAGTTTTTGTTCGTATTTCTCTTGAATTTCATGCATTTGATTTTCACATGATTGAATAAATTCTTGTTTTTCTTTTTCTAATACATCCATTCTTGACTCATATGAAGAAATTAATGTTTTTTGATCCTCGACAGTCGCACCTAAAACCGCTACTTGTGATTGCAAAACTGTTGCTGCATCTAATTTAACTCGATTATCTGACGCCTCTTTTTCGAGTGTTTTATTTTTATCCTTTAACAATTTATTCATTTCTTTTAAATTGTCATTCTCTTCTTTTATTTCACCCATATTAGACGTTAAACTTCTAATCTTATCTTTTAATTCAGTCATCTCTACGCCTTTTTTAAGTAATTCTTCTACTTTTTCTTCGAGTTTGACAATTTGCTCCTCTTTTTTTCTTATAATAGCCGATTCCTTATTTACTAGTTCAATTTCTTTTAATTGTGTACGTTGGATCATGCCACTATATAAATCCACCATTCGTTTTGTGATACGCTGCAACTCTTCTATATCTTGATTAAATTGTTGATCGCTACCTACTGCATTTAATTCATATTGCGAAACTAATAATTCCATCAAATCTTTATTATTAATCCCACTTTGTTGCGCTAATTCAATAAACTTCTTTTTTAACTCCTCATCAATTCGAACACTTAAAATCGAATCCGCCATCTTGTTCACCTATTTCTTTTATTTATTCTTTGTCATATTTTCTATTATACTGGATTTTTGTAAACTTTTCTACTCTATTTTTATTAATGTATACAAATGTATACATGAGTATACACTGTATACATCGTTTGTTTACAATGGTTTTTCACTTGTATACAGATGTATACATATATTCTTTGTATTTTACATATTCAATATAACTTTTATTATATTGAATATATAAAAAGATGAAATTTTAGAAAATATAAACGAAAATTAAAAAAATGGATAGATCCAAAAAAGCGGAGAGAACATACAAAATAGCGAGAAAAAAGCGGACAAAGCACGGCGCGTCAGGAAATACGGGAAATAATTTTGACCCTATACTGTATACTGACAAAACAATTCAAATTATGACGTTATTAATGGCAAAAATATTAAGAACATAAAAAATGGTGTAAACAACTAAAGTTTACAACTGCCCTATTTACATGATTTTGGAGATGGTTGATCTAAACGAAAAACTTTGCAGATAAAGATAAAGACAAAGATAAAGCTGAGAATGAAGCGTAAAAATAACATAAACAACAATTAATAGTACGAATTTAATAAATGTAGTTAAGAAAAAAGCGGAGAGATAAACGACTTGGAAAAATATAGTGTGAATTAGCACAGTCATTGAGACTTTGGTATTATGAATAAGAAGTAATCCTTAATTATAAGAGCAAGAAAAGATAACACAATGATTTTGGGTATATTTTTCGATTATTCTTATTTTAGGAGCAGCACTCTATTAATAAAGTCAGACATCATATAGAC
>DNGE01000063.1:489-2078 GCA_003486705.1 Bacillota bacterium | reverse complement strand
GAATCATAAGAAACGTGAACAACGATAAACAGGATAACTAGCACAAGTAGAGAGGAAAGCGGCGTAGTCTTAATCAAAAAGATTATGATTATAGAAATCTTAGACTCAACCGTAAAAAAAGGGTGAGTCCTTAAGCACTAAGTTTCGAACCACAAGTTAACGCGTGAAAACACCCATTTTTTCAAAAGTATAGAATAAAAAAGAGGAGAAACAAAATCGCTTTAAACAAACCAGTTTATTTTCATCTTCTATAGTTCTTTATCTCCTGTTAGTACCTTGTAACTGTAAAATTTCAAAAGAAAAACCTATCTAGCTAAAAGACTAGATAGGTTTTGGGTTTTCTACATCACATTACCAACGACTTGGGAAGTAAATATAATTACGAGGGTTTTCAGCATATGGATAGTTGTAGTATCCTTCATATATTTCAAAATGCAAATGTGCTCCAAATGAGTTACCTGTGTTCCCCATTGTTCCTAGCTTTTGCCCTTGAGTCACAATATCACCTGCTGAAACAAGCGGTGTCGTATGCAAATGTGCATAAACTGTCGTCATCACTCGTCCATCTACGTTATGCGAAATAATAACATGATTACCATATGCTATATGCCAACCTGAACGAACAACAACACCCGATGCTGATGCAATGACAGGGGTACTAGTATTTCCACTGTTAGCTAAATCGATACCTGTGTGATTCGTATAACACAGGTACTCACATGAAACATATCCAGTCGCTAACGGAATAATAAAGTTTTTAGCAACGGGTTGGATTGGCGAACTATTAGATTCAGTATTTGAGTTGTCTTCCGTACTAGAATCACCGTTATTTTGGTTCTGAAGGGCCTCCTCTTGTTTTTTCTTCTCTTCTTCTAAACGACGCTCTTCTTCTAAACGGCGTGCCTCTTCCTCAGCCGCTAATTTTTCAAGTAATGCTTTTTGTGCTTGTGCAATCTCTAATGCATCGGCAGCTGACATCTGTTCACTTTCAATTTCTTGAATTTGTTCTATCACATCAGCTCGTTTTTGTTCTAATGCTAACTGGTCTTGTTCTAACCCTTGTTGTTGAACAACTAACATACTTTGACTTAATGCCAATGACTCTTTTTCTGTCTGTAACACGTCTTTTATCTCTTGTTGCTCCACAACTAGTGTTTTTAGATTATCCATCTGATCGCTATCACTTTGAGCAAAATAATTAATTGTTCGCATTGAACGGATTAAATCCGTTAAAGATTCAGCTTCTGATAAGAAATTTAATATTATATTAAAACGAGATAGGCGTTGAGATAATCGCATACGCACAGCAACATCTTCTTTAACGCCTAAGATTTCTTCATTTAATACACTTAATACTTCTTCACTTTTTTTAATTTTCTCTTCTGTCTTTTTAATGTCATTCGTTGTCTGAGTTATTTCTTTTTCAGTCTCTTCTATACGAATTAACAGCGATTCAATATCTAACTCTACACCTGCTAACTCGTTTTCTTTTTCTGCACCTTCTTGCTGTAATTGATCTAATTCATCTTTTGTGCTTTCAATCATATCACGACACTCAGTTTCCGTTGAACAACTTGTCGTCGCCTTTA
>DNGE01000063.1:0-248 GCA_003486705.1 Bacillota bacterium | reverse complement strand
CCCTATACACATTAATAGTTTTTTTATACTCAACATCTTACTTCCTCCAAAAATCTATTGTTGTTATAAATTATAACATTATTTCCTTTTGTTCGACATAGAAGTTTTAATGGAATTAAACATTGGAAAAAATAATTTAAAAATATACCAAATTCTATAATAAAAATAAGGTTAGTTATAGAAAAAGTGTTAAATATTACAATAAAATATTAAAAATGATATGTACTTGAAAACTGGTTCCTTATCTC
>DNGE01000146.1:8993-17304 GCA_003486705.1 Bacillota bacterium | reverse complement strand
TGCAGGTGAGCAGGTGTTACCGTATGATGTTTATATTACAAATTATCATGTTGATAACGGTGACTGGCCAAACATTGCAGATATTGTGAATCAAAATAAAAACATTGATGTGGATGTTTCAATGTTAGAAGCTGGAAAATATTCAATGCATTTCCTTTATGAATACCCAGAGGCTGATTACGATTTTTGGTTTATTATGACGTTTGAAATTGAATAAGTAGTTATGAAGATGGGATTAAACGTTTTAATAGGTCAAATGGAATAGAATAAATTTTTGAATTGGTTTTAAAAAGGAAAGCCATTCATTGTCACTGGGTGATGATGAATGGCTTTTTTATTTGGATTAATGCAACAGGGTAGTGCTAAAAGTTGATGGGATAATTGACACATAGATAGATGGAAGTGTTACATGAAAAGCCTTGGTGATTTTTGAGGTTTACACAGGAGGATACTTTTAAAAGTTAAAAAGTAAAGGATCAATGCTTATCTTTAATAGGAATGGAATGGGGAGAATATTTAATATAAAACATTAATAAAATCAGCAAATAATCAAAAATATCGCTTAGATAGAGGAATAGGTGTTAATTATCAAGCTGATGAAAAACTTTCTGGGGTACTAGATAAAAATGAGAGCTACTTAAATACTTTAATACAATGCACGAAACAACTATTAAATAAATTCAATTTATGCGATTTAGAAATTCATTTAACAGAATGGAATTCCACTATTACAGTCTAAAAAAAGGATAATAATTAACGTATTTAAAACTAAAAAGTTGTAAGCTTTTTTAAAGCAAAAACCTTATAATAGAGGTAGAAATTATTTAAGGGTGAAAAGGGAGATTTCTATGAAAAAATATAAGACAATAGAAAAAAATGATTATATCTTAATCGAAAATAACGGTGGGCAAACCATTGGATATTCGAAGAAGTCTGGTGTCACGATTATTGAAGAAGATGGATATGCGTTTAAAAATTTAAGCAAAAGTGGAAAGCTTGAAAGGTACGAAGACTGGCGCTTAACACCATTAGAGCGTGCTAAAGATTTAGCTACAAAACTAAGTGTTGAACAAATTGCGGGCTTAATGCTTTACAGTGCCCACCAAGCTGTTTCATCGGCTAACAATCCATTTGCAAAAATGTTTAGTGGTACGTATGACGGAAAATCATTTGAAGAAAGTCAGGCACTGATTTCGGACCTAAGTGATGAGCAAAAAACGTTCTTAGAAGTGGATAACTTACGTCATGTGTTACTAACTTTAGTTGATAGTGCCGAAGTGGCTGCCACTTGGAACAATAACGTTCAAGCATTTGTTGAAGGATTAGGATATGGAATTCCAGTAAATATTAGTACCGATCCTCGTCATGGAACAAATGGAGATTCAGAATTTAATGCGGGGGCATTAGGGGATATTTCAAAGTGGCCAGAACCACTAGGTTTGGCAGCAACATTTGATACTGAATTAGTCAGACAATTTGGACAAATTGGCGCAAAAGAATATCGCGCATTAGGAATCACAACAGCCTTATCCCCACAAGTTGATATTGCAACTGAACCACGTTGGATGCGATTTAACGGAACATTTGGTGAAGATCCGATGTTATCTGCTCATTTAGCAGAAGCATATTGTGATGGGTTCCAAACGTCAAGTGATTGTAATGAAATTCAAGATGGCTGGGGCTATGATAGTGTTAATGCAATGGTGAAACACTGGCCAGGTGGTGGTTCTGGAGAAGGTGGACGTGATGCTCATTATGCTTATGGTAAATATGCCGTGTATCCAGGAGAGAATTTTGATCAACATTTAATTCCATTTACAGAAGGCGCTTTTAAATTAACAGGAAAAACAGCGAAAGCCTCAGCAGTCATGCCATACTATACAATTTCGTATAATCAAGATGTTAAGTATGGTGAGAATGTAGGGAATTCATATAGTAAATACATCATAAGTGATTTGTTACGTGAGCAATATGAGTATGATGGTGTTGTTTGTACAGATTGGAGTATCACAGCGGATAACCATGTGATGGATGCCTTTATTTCAGGGAAGTGTTGGGGAGTTGAGACGTTAACTGTCAGTGAACGCCATTATAAAGCATTGATGGCAGGGGTTGATCAATTCGGTGGAAATAACGTGGTAGCTCCAATAATAGAAGCTTATAAAATGGGGGTAGCTGAACATGGTGAGTGTTTTATGCGTGAACGTTTTGAAAAATCAGCTATCCGTCTATTATTAAATATTTTCAGAACTGGATTATTTGAAAATCCATACTTAGATCCTAAACAATCACAAGATATTGTGGGTAGCGCTGAATTTATGAAAATGGGTTATGATGCACAAAAAAAATCAATTGTCATGTTAAAAAATAAAAACGATATTTTACCGTTGTCATCTAAATTAACGGTTTATATTCCAAAGCGCAAAATAAAGGAAAGTAAAAATTGGTTTGGACAAGTCATTCCAGCACATGAAATTGAACCCGTTAGTCAGTCAGTTGTTGAGAAATTCTTTAATGTGACAAATAATCCAAGTGAAGCGGATTTTGCATTAGTCATGGTGGAGTCTCCTAAAACTGTTGGATACAGTTCGGAAGAAGGGTATTTACCAGTGAGTTTACAATACCGACCATACACTGCAACAGATTGTCGTGAAGTAAGTATTGCAGGCGGTGATCCATTAGAAAGTAGCACAAATCGTACTTACTTTGGAAAAACAAACACAGCGAGTAATGAAGCAGATTTAGATATTATTTTATCAACAAGACAAATGATGAAAGACAAACCAGTCATTGTATCGATGAATTTAGGAAATCCAACCGTTGTTGAGGAGTTTGAATCAGAGGTCGATGCTATCTTAGTAAACTTTGGTGTTCAAACACAGGCTATTTTAGAAATATTAAGTGGAGCTTATAATCCATCTGGATTATTACCATTCCAAATGCCGGCCAATATGAGCACAGTTGAAAAGCAATTAGAAGATGTTCCACATGATATGGAATGTCATACTGATGAGTGTGGGCACACGTATGATTTTGCATATGGGTTAAACTTTGACGGTGTTATTAACGACGATCGCGTTAAAAAATACAAAATTAAATAATGAAAAAACCTCTCGTTATGAGAGGTTGCTTTCATATGGGAATCAAACAAAGGAGAGACTATAATGAATTTTTTAGTAAAAGATAAACAGTTTTATCAGGATGTGTTAAAAATTAGTATACCAATCACCTTACAAAGTTTAATTAATGTTGGGGTGAGTATGACTGATACAATGATGTTAGGGGCAGTTGGGGAAATTACGTTGGCTGCTGCATCACTTGCGAATCAATTTTGTTTTATATTCTTAATTATAAACTTTGGTTTAGCAGGCGGTGCCGGCGTTTTATCAGGCCAATATTGGGGTAAAAATGATACGATGACAATTAATAAAGTTCTTTCAATTTTAGTAAAGTGTAGTGTTTTGGTCAGTTTAATATTTCTATTTTTAGCACAGGCAATGCCCTTACAAATCATGTCCATTTATACAAATGAGGCTGAGGTTGCGACGCAAGGGATGATGTATTTAAAAATTGTATCATGTGCTTTTATCTTCCAGGGGATTTCTACTACAGTCATGATTTTGTTCCGTACTGTTGGAACCGTAAATATTGCATTCTTTACTTCGTTTATCTCATTTTTATTAAATGTGTTCTTAAACTGGGTTTTAATTTTTGGAAACTTGGGGGCCCCCGCACTCGGTATTGAAGGAGCAGCAATAGCTACGCTAAGTGCGAGATTACTTGAATTTACAGTTATGATGACGTATGTCTTTTTAATTGATAAAAAGTTAAAATTCAAACTTAAGTATTTATTAACTTTCGATTTCGATTTAGTACAGCAGTATGTGACTATTGGGGGTCCAGTCTTAATCAGCGATTTTATTTTAGCTATCGGATTAAATATGATTTCGATTATTTTAGGTCGAATGGGATCAGATATGGTAGCAGCTAATAGTATTTCAGGCGTTGTATTGCAATTTGCAAATGTGTTTTTATTAGGCGTTGCTTCTGCTAGTGCAGTTATTATTGGAAATACAGTAGGTAAAGGTGATATTGTAGAGGCGCATCGTCGAGGTGTTACATTTTTACTGATGTCAGCAATCCTTGGACTCATGTCAGCCGTTTGTATTATGATGTTAAAAGATGTCATTATTGAGTTTTATAATATTTCAACACAAACAAAATTAATTGCCCGTGAATTAATGAATGCGACTTCAATACTAGTTGTATTTATGTCGGTATCTAGTGTATTAACGAAAGGGGTACTAAGAGGTGGGGGAGATACAAGATTTTTAATGATTGCAGATGTTATCTTCTTATGGGTAATCTCGATTCCACTAGGATACGTGGCAGGACTTGTCTTAGGATTACCACCATTCATCGTTTTAATCGTACTAAAACTAGATGAAGTTATTAAGGCAATTTGGTGTATTAAACGATTACTAAGTCAAAAATGGATTACAGAAGTACAAAAAGACGAAGAAAATTTAGAGTTAGGGTTAGACCTAGTGACAGTTAGTTAATTGATAAAGTTTTAAACGAATAATGAATCATTCTGAATGGGTAACAAAAGAATTGAACTGTTTGGATGCGAAGCGTAGATTAAAATAATATAAATATATAAACAAAAAGACCTTAATTTCAATTTAATGAAATAAGGTCTTTTTGTATTGTGAAGAATAAATAATAAGTACTAAATAGAAGCAATGTATAGTGAGTTTTGCCCAAAAGAACTGCTAATGATAAATTAACTCACGCTAATATGTGATCGCTTTTTGATAGGGTTTACGATAAAAAATGGCAAAATCTATCATTATGTTTTAAGGTTATGTTATACTAAATAGTTGGAAGAGGTGAAAAAGATGGAGATGTTATTAAAAAAACAGCAGGAAATAAGAGAATATATTGAGGCTATGTATAACCAAGATATTTATACGATTGAGGCACCTTATGTGATTTTAAATCCATATGAAACCTGTCCGTTATCGGCGCTAATAAAGTTTAAAACGGTAGAACCATGTCAAATTCGCGTGATGATTGAAGATGATCTTCAGTTTGAAACGTCTGATGTGACAACGGATCACGCGATTACTTTATTAGGTCTTTATCCAAATAAAAATAATAAAGTCGTGCTCTCAATTGTAAATGAATCAAAAACATATACGCATTATATTCAAACGGGTGAACTTACTTCAGATTACCCAGATATCGAGTTAATCACGGCAATACCTGACAAGATGGAGGGGCGTTTTATTGGGATGTCTCTTGGAAAATCTGATGGAGTAAAGTCGACGCACCATCTATATTCAATTATTGATGATAAAGCAAATGTGCGTTGGTTATATACAGGTGTAAGCTGTCATGTGTTACAAAAACTTAAAAATGGAAACTTAATTGTGGACGCACCAATATCAAGTGGAATCTGTGGGGCTTATACTTCATGCGGTTTTATTGAAATGAATTTCTTAGGTGAAATCATTCAGTTCTACCCAATTAAAAATGGGTTACACCATGATGTGATTGAATTGCCAAATGGGAACTTTTTAGCGATTACCCAACGTGAAAATACGAAGCAAGATTTGTTAGTTGAAATTGATCGTGAAACAAAGGCCGTGATTGAAGAGTGGGATTTTAGAAAGATTTTAGATTTTAATCGACCAACCGTGATTGATAAAATATCGGTTAATCATCCACTTGATTGGCTCCATTTGAATTCGATTGTTTACGATGAAATCGATGATTGTATTATTGCATCTTCAAGAAATCAAAGTACGGTTGTTAAGTTTGAAAAATCCACATCAAACATTAAATGGATTTTAGCACCACATGATTATTGGACAGATGAATTCAAACCGTATTTATTAACGCCAATCGGTCAAGATTTTGAATGGAGTTTTGCACAACATACCCCAAATATCTTACCAAATCGTGACGTTCTTCTATTTGATAATGGAAATTATCGCAGCTATGATTTAGCTAATGCAACACTTGCTTATCAAAACTATAGTCGTGCCGTAGAATACAAAATAGACGAGACAAACATGAGTATTGAACAAGTGTGGCAGTACGGAAAAGAGCGTGGTTCAGAGCTATATTGTGCTTACCTTGGAGCTGTTGCGCCGCTTGAAAATAATAAACTGATTTGCTTTGGTGGAATCACAAAAGATATTTTTGGAAATCCTATTGATGACATGAAGAGTAATCGCATGAAAAATAGGGCGTGCATAATGGAAGTTTCAAGCACCCTCCCCGCTGAAGTGATATTCGAGATTCAAATGAAGAACAATGATATTACAACTGCACACGGTGTAAAATGCTACCGTGCTGAAAAAATAAACTTATATTAAGGTGGTACAAATGATGAATATGATTAAAAAAATTAAACCATTAATGGCAGTCTTACTTTGCTTAGGGATTATCGCTGGATGCAGTGATGCATCAACGAACACTGATGTAGAGCAAGAAACACAAACAAATACGGATCAAACAACAGTTATTCGACTAGGTGTTATGTCAGCTTCAGATTCAGCGCCAATTTTATTAGCTCAAGAAAAAGGATATTTTGAAGCAAATAATGTTGAGTTAGAATTAGAAATCTTCTCAAATGGTGCAACAAAACAAAGTTCAATTCAAGCAGGTGAATTAGATGCAGCAATGGTTAGTATGATTCAGTTTGTAAACAATGTGAATGCTGGATTAAAAGCAAAAATTACAACAACAACAGACGGAACATTCCCTGTTGTCTTATCAAAAAATTACACTGAGAAAACAGATGTAAAAGTTGGTTTAATGGAAGTCAGCGTTACAAACTTCTTAGCTGATCAATATTTAGCAGATTATAATGTAGAAAAGATTTTTATTAATGAGATGCCAGTTCGTATGCAAATGTTAATGGCAGATGAGTTAGATATGGCCGTGTTACCAGAACCTTTAGCTTCAAATGCAGAGTTAAATGGATTAACGAAAAAAGTGTATGGAAATCCTGATGACTTTACACCAAATGCAATTATCTTTACAGATGAATTCATTGAAAATAACCCAAATACGGTAGCAAACTTCCACAAAGCTTACAATCAAGCTGTTGCAGATATTAATGAAAATGAAGATCTTGCAAAAGATATTTTAATTGAGAAATTAGAACTTAACCCAGAAATTAAAGATTTAATTGTTTTACCAACGTATCACCAAACACGTATCCCAACAGAAGCGTATTTAAATGAAGTAAAAGTTTGGACTGAAGAACTTCAAGGCTCAACGTTAAATGTTCCTTACGCTGAGGTTGTGACAACAGAGTTCGTAGCAGAGTAATGTTAAACATTAAAAATGTTGCTGTAACATATCCAGAAAGAGATATTTTGAAAAATATCTCTTTCTCTTTAAATAAAGGTGAAACAATTGCGATTATTGGTCCATCGGGATGTGGAAAAAGCACCTTATTACTTGCGCTTGCTGGGTTAAAATCAATTTCAAATGGTGAAATCTCAAATACATTTTCTGATAGCGGGTTAATTCTTCAAAATCACGGATTATTCCCTTGGAAAACAGTTAAGAAAAATCTATTACTTGGTTTAAAAAGCCGAAAGTATTGTAAGGAAAAAATGGAGTTAAAAATTAATGAGATAACCACCCAATTAAAAATTAATCATTTACTTCATCAGTATCCTAATCAATTAAGTGGGGGTGAAAAGCAACGTGTGGCAGTAGCCCGCGTGCTTGTGTATAACCCTGAATTATTATTACTTGATGAACCATCTTCTGCATTGGATTCTTTAAATAAAAGAAATTTTCAAAGTCTGCTGCTACAAATTCAAAAAAAGTATGGGATGTCATATATTATTGTGACGCACGATATTGAAGAAGCGGTCTTTTTAGGACAAAAGGTATTCGTGATGCAAGATGGGGAAATAAAATCTGTCATTGAAAATCAGTGCTACCATCAAGTTGATCGCAAGTCGTATGATTTTTTTGATAAGTGTAATGAAGTGAGGTCGGAGTTAGAGAAGTTTGGGGTGATTGGCGATGAATAGGCTTAAATTCTTATTGAAATATGTTTATGCGATGCTTGTTGTTTTTGTCTTTTGGTTTATCTTGCATGTTGCGATGGATTCCTTTGTGATTCCAAATCCGATTGCGGTGATTGGACGACTTTTTGAAATTGCCATTCCGAAGATTTCGTATCATTTAGTTGCTAGCTTGTATCGCCTTTTAATTGCATTATCGATTACCACGCTAATTGGTTACTCACTGGGCCTCGCGATTGGATTAAGTAAAA
>DNGE01000146.1:4170-8691 GCA_003486705.1 Bacillota bacterium | reverse complement strand
TTTTTACCGATTTTTATGATTTTATTTGGACTAGGGGATACGTCAAAGATTATTTTAATTGTGGCGATTGCCGTGTTTCAAATTATTATTTCAACACGAGATGGGGTCAAAGAAATCTCGAAAGATATCTTTTTATCAGCTAAATCATTGAAGTTATCAAATTTGGATATTTTATTACATATTGTCATTCCGAGCACGTTACCTAAGTTTTTCACGTCATTACGAATTGTATTAGGATCAAGTATGGCGGCCTTATTTTTTGCTGAAAACTATGCAACGAAATTCGGAATTGGTTATTTTATTATGAATGCGTGGGTGAAAGTTGATTACGTTGAGATGTACGCGGGTATTATTTCTATTAGTTTCTTTGGAATTATTTTATTTAAAACCATTGATTACATGCAAAACAAGTTTTGTCACTGGAAGAACTACTAGGGTATTGCTAAAAAGTACAGGAGTTTTTCTAGGATTAAATGCTTGATGAAATATAAGTGATTTAATCAAAGTAAAAAATTGAATTGAAATCCTAGTGGCGAGGCTACTAGGATTTTTATTTTAGATTGAGCTCAATTTTGTATGATTAGAATATGGTTTTTAGGGTGTTTGAAGCTATTTTTTTGTATACAACGCAGGGGGCGGGTAATAATAGTTTATGAAATGGAGGCTTAGGAATGAGTGATAATATTATTTTGATGACAATTGTTAAAGGGGTTCCGATTTATTTTTTAGCGTTGTTTTTAAGCCGTAGTATTGGAAAGAAAATTATTACGAAGATGAATTTTTTTGATTTTGTAATGGGTGTTTCGATGGGGTCAATGATTGCGAATGCTGTTATTGATAAGGATAATCCGGTTGTCTCTGAAGTGACAGCATTAACCTTATTTACAGGGATTACTGTTTTGGTGAGTTATTTGAGTACAAAAAGTTTTTGGTTTCGAAAAATCGTATCTGGACAACCTATTGTTGTTATTGATAGTGGGATGATATTAGATCAAAATTTAAAGCAACTTAGAATTACGATTAATGAGTTGTTAATGAAGCTCAGAGAAAAAGATATTTTTAATCTTGATGATGTGGAGTATGCCATTCTTGAACGTGATGGAAAACTGTCTGTTTTGAAAAAAGCAGATAAGTTGCCTGTAACAACCGGTGATATGTCACTAAAAGTAAAAGGTTCGAGCTTATTAAAAGATATTATTATGGATGGCTGTTTGATTGAAGATAATCTTGAATTGGCTGGGATTGATGAGAAATGGGTGAATTCAGAGTTACAAAAACAACAGATTTCTCATTTGTCGGAAGTGTTTTACGCCGGTATCGATGATTCGAAAGTATTAAAAATATCTAAAAAACAAGCGAGCCGAACGAAATACGGGTTGAAATAGAGTTCAAGCCTTATCGTCATTTTTAGGGATCTTGGCTACATCTTAAGTAAACGTATCGTTTAAAAACGATTGCTTAATTAAAAAATCTAGATAAAAAGGGATGTAACAAGATAAAATATTTGAATGAGTGTTTTATTTATTATAGATAGAAAAGATAAACTTGATGTTAATAAATAATTTGACGGGATTGTATAAAATAAGAATATTATTTTATTTTTTCATAAAAATAGAAAAGAAGAGAAAATGAAAAATAATGATAATGAATGATAAAGTAATTAAAAAGGGTGAAAACATTGTGTAAAATGTACCAATTATATATAATTTTTCTCAAGGTTAGTTTAGTCTAACTAAGGGAAGTTTAAACAAACTTAATAGGAGGATTTTAAAAATGAAAAAAAATATTTTAGCTATTTTAAGTGTTTTTGTTTTAGTTATTGGCCTTGTTGGGTGCTCAAAGAAACAAACGGAAGATGAAGGTACAAATACAGACACTGAGGTTCGCATTGTAGAAGACGTAAAAGGTGAAGTAGAAATTCCTGTTAATCCACAACGTATTGTTGATATTAGTGGAGCGAGTGATATTTTATCAATTTTAGGATATGACGTAATCGGAACGGCAAATAGCGATGGATATGATTATACAAAGTTCCCAAGTTATTTAGAAGATGTTTTAGGTCATGCACAAATTTTAGGATATAGTATGTTAGCTGAAATGGATGTTGAAGCGATTATTGCGTTAGAACCAGATTTAATCGTGATTTCGACGGTTCAGGAAAAAATGTATGATCAATTATCTAAAGTTGCACCAGTTGTTATGGTTGAAATGAAGCAAGTGGATTGGAAGGAAGATTTCATGCACGTTGCAGAAGTATTCGGTGAAGAAACTAAAGCAACGGCATGGATTAATGATTATTTAGCAAAAGCTGAATTAGTTGGAAAACAAATTAAAGAAACATATGGTGAGGAAAGTTCTTATTTATCTTTCTTAGCAAGTGGTGGTAGCTTATTCGTATTTGATGCTGCAGGTCTTGGAACAGTACTTTATGATGATTTAGGATTAGAAAAACCTGAAGGTATGCCAGAACAAGAAAATATTAGTTTACCAGTTGTATCATTGGAAGGTTTAGCTGAAATTAATGCAGATTATATTTTCGCCATTGCAACGGATGAAGATTTAGCGACGTTAACTGAAAGCAGTATTTGGAAGGGAACAGAGGCTGTTAAAAATGGTCATTTCGTAACGTTACCGGCGAGTCCATACTTCAACCAAGGTTATAGCCCAATTGGACGTTTAGTTTTTGTTGAAGAAATTGAAGCGTTACTTGCAAGTATGAATAAATAATGAATAAGAAAACAGTTATATTGGTTTGTAGTTGTACAGTGGTCGCAATTGTTGGGCTAGTTGTTGCAATCTGTGCAGGTGCAAAGAGTATTCCCTTGCAGACAGTATGGGATAGTATTTTTCATTATGAAGATGTTTTAGATATGCAACTCGTTAGAGATGTGAGAATACCAAGAGCCATTAGCGCCACCCTTGTGGGTGGTCTTCTTGGTTTAACAGGGGCCATGATGCAAGGGGTCACAAGAAATCCTGTCGCTGAACCATCATTAATGGGTATCACGCAGGGAGCAACCTTCGCCATTGCTTTAGTTGGAGCAAGTTCAAGTTTATACGGTTTATTTGGAAGTACATTTGCGGCTTTTATTGGGGCTATGGTTAGTGGATTACTTATTCTAAGTTTTAGTGTGAAAAGTGCTAGAAATATGAATATGTCAAGGTTGCTACTAGCTGGAACGGCTTTGAGTACGTTCTTTATTTCAATGGCTACCATTATTGCATTATTAACAAACAAGTCACAAAATTTAGCATTTTGGCTATCAGGCGGTTTCCGCGCCGTCACTTGGGATAGTGTATATTTAGTGTTTGTCGTAGGTGGAATAGCCACAATCATTGCACTGTTTTTAGCGCCTAAAATTAATATTGTTAATTTAGGTGAAGATGTGTGTATTGGACTTGGAGAAAATCCAGTTAGAATTAGAATTTATACGTTATTATTAATTATTCCAATGTGTGCGGTTTGTGTTGCAGTCGCTGGAAATATAGCGTTTGTCGGATTAATTGTCCCGCATATTGTAAGAAAAATTCTAGGTCAAGATTATCGTATCATTATGCCGGTATCATTTATATGTGGTGCGACACTTTTAATTTGGGCGGATGTATTGGCGCGACTTGTCAATCAACCGTATGAAACACCTATTGGACTATTTACTTCATTAGTAGGGGTGCCATTGTTTATTTGGATGGTTAGGAAGGAGAATTAAGATTGAAAAAACGAATCATTATTGTTAGTATCCTCTTAACTTTTCTTTTAGTTGGTATTTTTTTAGTGGCCGTGAGTTGGGGAAGTTATACGATACCTTTTGATGAAGTCATTATGACGCTTTTGGGTAATGGATCAAAGTTGCAAACAACAACCATTTGGGATATTCGATTACCAAGGTTAGTTGTTGCAATGGTAGTCGCTATTTCATTATCGACATCAGGATGTATTTTACAAAGTGTTACAAGAAATGAGTTAGCTGAACCTGGAATGATTGGAATTAATGCAGGAGCTGCGCTTGCCGTAGTCTTTTTAATCTCATATGGTCAAAGTAATTATTATGATACGTTAGGTAACGGTGCTCTGTTTGTCATGCCACTTGTTGCAATACTTGGAGCGTTACTAAGTGGTGGTCTAATTTATCGCTTAAGTTATAAAAATGGTGTCTCACCAACACGTTTAATATTAACGGGAATTGGTGTTAATGTTGGAATTAATGCGATTATTTCTTTATACCAATTAAATATGTCAAAAGGAGACTATAATCAAGTTTTGACGTGGATTAGTGGAAGTTTATGGGGAAGTAGTTGGAAGTACTTTTACCTTATTACGCCGCTTGTACTTGTGTTTTTAGTATTATCGGTTTGGAAGTTAAAGAAATTAGATGTGCTCGATTTAGGAGATGAAATTGCAACGGGACTTGGTGTCAACGTTGAAAAGGAAAGAAGAACGCTGTTTATTTATGCCATTGCTTTAGCTGCATTAGCGACATCCGTTGCTGGAAACATTGCATTTTTAGGATTACTTGGTCCTCA
>DNGE01000146.1:2145-3899 GCA_003486705.1 Bacillota bacterium | reverse complement strand
ATTTCAAGAAACGTATTTTCTCCGATTGAGATACCAGTTGGTGTGACGATATCTATCGTGGGAGTGCCTTATTTTATCTATTTAATGATGAAAGAATAAAGCAGAATTGGAGGGTGACAGATGGGTGCCATTGAAGTAAAAAACTTAGATGTTGCATATGAACAAAAATATATTATTAAAAAAATGAATTTAGAAATTCCAATGGGAAAAGTAACGATGATTATTGGCTCAAATGGTTGTGGAAAATCGACGCTCTTAAAAACAATTGCCAGAATCATTACACCTAAAAAAGGCGATATTGACTTAAACGGTGTGAATATAAAAAAACAAGCGCCTAAAGAGATTGCAAAGAAAATGGCAGTATTACCTCAAAGTCCAATCGTTCCTTCAGGTCTTTTAGTAAAAGAGCTTGTCTCTTATGGAAGGTTCCCTTATCAAAGCGCGATGGGTGGATTAAAACAAAAAGATGTTGATATGGTGAATTGGGCAATGGAGGTAACAGGCATTATTGATTTTGCAAATCGTCGCGTGGATAGTTTATCAGGTGGACAAAGACAACGTGCTTGGATCGCCATGGCGTTAGCTCAAGAAACAGAAATTCTAGTGCTCGATGAGCCGACGACATATCTTGATATGGCGCACCAATTAGAAATATTATTACTGCTACAAAAATTAAATAAAGAACAGAATCGCACCATTGTCATGGTCTTGCATGAATTAAATAACGCAACAAAATTTGCTGATCATCTCGTCGGGATGAAAGATGGAAACGTTGTGTTTAGTGGAAAACCATTAGATGTTGTAACAGAACAAAATTTATTCACATTATACGGAATCAAGGCAAAGTTACAACTAGATGAAACAAACCAATATCCAATTTGTGTCGACTTTAATATTGGATAATGCGTTGGTGTTTTGAAGTAAGGAGCAACCATGTCAAATAAGTTATTTACAAAAAATTTTACAATATTAATCATCGGACAAATCATTTCATTGTTTGGAAGTTCCATTCAACGATTTGCAATGTCACTATATTTATTAGATTTAACAGGATCAGCAAGTATATTTGCGACTATTTTAGCAATTTCTATGATTCCAATCGTTTTAATATCACCCATAGCCGGAATACTTGCCGACCGTGGAGATAAAAAAAAGCTCATGGTTTTCTTAGATTTAATAAGTGGCTTACTATTAATCGGATATGCAGTTATTGTCTTAAAAGGACAAGACCACACGATCGTCATCACACTCGTTATGGTGATTTTATCTACTATTACGACAATCTATCAACCCGTTGTCAATACATGTATTCCAATCATTGTGGAGAAAGAAAACTTAGTCAGAGCTAACGCATTCATTCAACAAGTGTCGTCATTAAGTAACTTCTTAGGGCCAATCCTCGCCGGAATCTTATACGGATTTTTTGGAATCTTCGGTGTCATTACATTAAATATTATTAGTTTTTTATTTTCAGCCCTATTAGAATTATTCTTAACAATCCCACATCAAAAGAGTGAGCAAAAAGAATCCTTTAAAAAAGTCTTTATGTCAGACATGACGCAAAGTTATACATATCTAAAGCATAAAAACAAGATTGTCTTTCGTATGTTGCTATTTTCAGGGTTATACAATCTATTTTTAGTGCCCGTATTCAGTGTGGCAGCACCGTACTTAATAAAAGTCACGTTCGGATTGTCTGATCAAATATATGGACTAGCAGAATCGATGATTGCACTTGGAATGATATTTGGGGG
>DNGE01000146.1:0-1894 GCA_003486705.1 Bacillota bacterium | reverse complement strand
TATATTTAACCACAATTGCCATGATTCTAATGGGAATCGCTGTCTATTCATATGAATCAGGCTACTATTCATCCATCACATCTGTTATCTGGTTTACCCTTTCAGGAATGCTTGTCATGGGCGTCCTAGGAATTGCGAATGTGTTAAGTGCATCGTTCTTATATAAAGAAATCGATCCTACACTACTTGGAAAAATTCTAGCTTTCGGCTCAGCATTCGCTACGTTATGTATTCCTGTGGGCCAAATACTATTTGGCGTACTAATTGAAGTATTCGATAAACAAATTTATCTATTAATCGTTTTAGCAGCAATTGCTGTCTTCGGTGTCACATGCTTAGTTCGCTGGAACGTCTTACAAATTAAAGAAGATTAAAAAAACAGTTAGAATTTTTCTAACTGTTTTTTTAAGGATAAGGAAGTAAATTACTTCCTACTATTTTGACGGTACTTTAACGGCGTACAGTCATACGTATGACGAAACATTTTAATAAAATTCCCAGAATAGTTATAGCCCACTTTCGCAGAAATATCTGCAATACTCAAATCGGTTGTACACAAAAGATTAGTGGCAAGCGTCATTCTTAATGACGTAATATATTCTCCAATTGATAGGTGGTAATAATGTCTAAATCCAACTTTTAGCTTTTGTGGATTTAGTAACACCAGTTGACTTAACTTTTCAATCGTTGGGGGATTTTCAATATGATGAGTTAAAATATCATGAGCTTGTTGGATGCTTTGAATATCTTGCGCGCTTAAATTTATATAGCGATCAGCCCCTATTTGAACTTTGCCATGATGTAATTGATTCGTAAACACATTATCAGGTGATTGTAAGATGGTTTGAATAAAAATAGAAATACATTGTAAAAGACAACTTTCTAAAAATAAGGGATCCAGCGTATTATTATTTGATCGTGTTTGCATGGTTTGCAAGATAGACATCACTTCTAAGGGTAAGTAATTGTAAGTATAATTATTAATAAAATAATCAAAATCAAATGGAGTTTGAAGTAAAGGTTCAACCACTTCTTTAAAATAAGATTCGTATATGGTTATTTCGGCACCATGAAAATGTTGCCCCGTACTCCAAGCTTGAGTTCCTTTAATATCTTTTTCAACAACAAAAAAAGAAGAAGGCTTAAATGAAGAAACCGGCTCATTATCTAATTGAAATTCTGTCGTTCCTTTATAGACAGTTCCGAAACGAACGAGCCGTTGTGGATTTTCAAAATGAATTTGAAAAGGATGTGGAATCGTATAATCAGCAATCCCAAATTCATAATAGCCTGGGCGCTGGTACAATAAAAAATGGCCCATCTTCGGTTGAGTAGAATCTTGATAAATCGTACAATATTTCTGCTTATTTGGTAAAAAGTTCAGTTCAGTTAATACCGCTTCTCTAAATTCTTGAGAAGAATGTACAATTATGGTCATGAGTTATTCTCCATTATTTATCATTAATTAAAAGTTTTTTTATTGCTTGAAAACTCTCCTCACTGATAATGTGTTCCATTTTACAAGCATCCTCACATGCAACATTACAATCAACACCGATTTGTTGTAACCACGCTGTTAAGACAAGATGTCGTTCATAAACTTTTTCTGCAACACCTTGCCCTGACTCCGTTAAATAAATATATCCTGCATCAGTTACAGTAATATACTCATTCTCACGAAGATTTTTAATCGCAACACTGACACTAGATTTTTTATAATTTAGCTTTGAAGCAATATCAATGGCACGAACAACGGGCAAACTTTTACTTAAGACATAAATGGTTTCAAGATAATTTTGAGCAGATTCATTTAATTGCATAAAAAGACTCCTTTTAATAAGTTAGTGACTTAAAACTGAGGTTAGTATAGCATAACCAGATATAGTTTTCAAAT
>DNGE01000107.1:12688-18576 GCA_003486705.1 Bacillota bacterium | reverse complement strand
TTGAAACATTACGAAAAGTATGGGCAGGTGAACTGTCAGTTGATGATGCTTGTGATAGCTTAGTCACAGACATTGAAGCAATCTTGGCAGAGGAAAACTAAAATTTAACGGGATAGGATTGTCATAAAGGAAATGATAAAACATCATTTCCTTTAAAAATAAAAAGTGAGTAGGTGGAAAAGCATGAGTGTTGTTATAAAACAAGAATTAGCCAAACCTAAAAAGGTTAAATTTGCATTAAATAAAAAGCATGATGAGTGGATGTGGGGGTATATATTAGTTGCTCCAACGATGATTGGGTTATTAATTTTAAACTTTATTCCGTTAATTGAAACGTTCATCATGAGTTTTCAAAAAACGGGGGATTTTGGAACATATACATGGACTGGTTTTGATAACTACATCCGCTTATTTCAAGATGTAACGGTATGGCAAGCCATGGGGAATACAGTTAAATATGCTATTATCGTTGTACCGATTACGGTTGCCCTTTCAATGATTGTGGCTGTTTTATTAAACAAGAACATTAAAGGGAAAAGTATTTATCGTACGATTTATTTCTTACCTATGATTGCGGCACCAGCAGCAATTGCAATGGTTTGGCGATGGTTATTTAATTCAGAATTTGGATTAGTTAATTACTTTTTATCATTCATCGGTATAGATGGTCCACAATGGGTCAGTGATCCGCAATTTGCGATGATTGCCATTGCAATAGTTGGGATTTGGAGTGCAATTGGTTATAATATGGTTTTATTACTTGCAGGACTTCAAGAAATTCCTAAAGATTATTATGAAGCAGCAAGTATTGATGGAGCAGGACCGATTAGACAATTTTTCAGTATTACACTACCTCTTGTATCACCAACGATGTTCTTTGTCGTTGTCACAAGTGTTATTAGTGCATTCCAAGTTTTCGATACAATTTTTATGATGATTGATAAAACAAGTATGGCAATGGAGAAAACACAATCTCTTGTGTTCTTATTCTATCAACACTCGTTTGTTGTCAATGATAAAGGATATGGATCAGCCATTGTCATGTTATTATTAACTTTAATTTTAATTGTGACAGCGGTTCAATTAAAAGTTCAGAAAAAATGGGTGCATTACTAGGAGGGAGGATGTTAGAGATGAAATACAAATTAAATAAAAGCAACTTACTTATTCATATAATTTTAATCTTAGGTGCAATAGTCATGGTATTACCGTTTATCTGGATGATTCTAACATCTTTTAAAACGTTAGCTGAATCAACACAAATGCCACCGCAAATCTTACCTGATTCGATTGTTTGGGATAATTATACAAATGTTTTAAATATTTTACCATTTGATAAATTCTACATTAATACATTTATCATGTTGTTCTTCCGTGTCATTGGATCGGTATTATTTAGTGCAATGGCTGCTTATGCATTTGCACGATTGAACTTCCCAGGTAAAAACTTTTTGTTCATGTTAGTGTTAATGCAGATGATGATACCATCTCAAATCTTTATTATTCCACAATATTTATTCGTACAAAAATTAGGGTTACTAAATACAGCAACTGCATTAGTTATTCCAGGAATTGTGAGTGCATTTGGTACCTTTTTACTTCGACAATTCTTTATGGGAATTCCAACTGAATTAGAAGAAGCTGCTAAACTTGATGGATGTAACATCGGAACAACGTTCTTTAGAATTATGTTGCCTCTCGCACGTTCAGGACTTATTGCTTTAGCCATCTTTACTGCATTATTTGCATTTAAAGATTTAATGTGGCCGTTAATTGTCAATATGTCAATTGATAAGATGACATTATCAGCCGGACTTGCTTCTTTACAAGGTCAGTTCTCAACGAACTATCCTCAATTAATGGCAGGATCATTAATGGCAATTTGGCCAATGTTACTAATCTTCGTTATTTTCCAACGAAAATTTATTGAAGGTATTGCAACGTCAGGTGGGAAATTATAAGACAAATTAAAAGTCTCTCAGGAGACTTTTAATTTACTTTCTATGAACCGTGAGCAAAGTTGCTTCTATAGAAAAGATAAGCGATACAGACTAATAAAATGAATAGCCATAAACATAATACGTATAAAAGACAAAGTAAGTGAAATGAGCTTATGTTCAATATGGGGGTGCCAATGATGGAAAGAAAGATGGATTTTGAAAAACGTTTAAATGCTCAGTATGATCAATTAAAATGGACATATCATTATGTTTATGATCAATACGGTGCAACAGATGATGATTTTGAATCGTTAATTCAAGTCATTAAAACAAAAAGTATGCAACGATCTAACGACTTAAAGGCATTAGATAACCGTAATAGACAATGGTTTATGTCTGAAAATATGGTTGGGATGATGCTATATGTTGATTTATTTGGGGGAGATTTGAATCAGTTAATCAATAAGATTCCGTATTTTAAAGAATTAGGTATTACCTATGTGCATTTAATGCCATTATTAAAACCTCGTGATGGGGAAAACGATGGGGGCTATGCTGTTGAGGATTACCGAGAAATTGATCCGAAACTTGGAACAATGGAAGACTTTATTAAGATGTTAAGTGAATTTAGAAAAGCAAATATTGCGGTGTGTATCGACTATGTATTAAATCATACAGCGAAAGAGCATGAGTGGGCAAAATTGGCCTTACAGGGACAATATTTTTATCAACAAATGTACATGATGTATGAACATTATGATATTCCGGCTGCATTTAATGAAACGGTACCAGAAGTATTACCAGATAAGTGTCCAGGTAATTTTACGTATTATCCAGAAATTAATCGACATGTCTTTACGTCATTTAGTGATTTCCAATGGGATTTAAACTTTAAAAATCCGACCGTATTTAAAGAAATGGTGGATATCTTACTGTTTTTAGCTAACACGGGAGTTAATATTATCCGCCTTGACGCGATTCCTTTTATGTGGAAAGAACTCGGAACGACATGCCGTAACTTAGATATGATTCATGAGTTATTACATCTCATTTACTTAATAAAGGAAATTGCATGCCCATCGTTAGTATTATTAGGCGAGGCAATTGTTGAGCCACATGAAATTGTAAAATACTTTGGAAATGAAGACAAAGTAGAATGTGAACTCATGTATAATGCAAACTTTATGGTTAACATTTGGAATTCCCTAGCGACGCGCAATACGCATGTCATGCGTATTGATAGTGCCCGTTATGTCACACCAAAGTCTGGAACTTGGATTAACTATGCTCGTTGTCACGATGATATTGGATGGGGATTTAGCGAAGATGCAGTTTGGCAAACCGGTTCAAATCCTGTCGATCATAAACAATTTATTATTGATTTCTATAGTGGAAAGTTCCCAGGAAGTTTTGCAAAAGGAGAAATCTATCAGTATAACCCTGTAACACAAGATGCTAGAATTAATGGAACACTTGCAAGTTTAGTAGGACTTGAGAATGCATTAACGCATAAAGATTTGACTCAAAAAGAGTTATCACTTTCAAGAATTAATCTCATTCATGCGTTGTTATTGAGCGCTCAAGGTATTCCTTTAATATATAGTGGCGATGAACTTGGAATGTTAAATGACTATCGTTATTTAAATGATGCAGACAAGTATCTTGAAGGACGTTGGGTTCATCGTAATGCAATGGATTGGGCCGAAGCAGAAAAACGTCATGATGAATTCTCAACAAAAGGCAATGTGTTTCAAACATTAAAGAAGCTAATTGAAGTTAGAAAATCAGAACCACTATTTTCAGGTCAGGTAAATAATGAAATTTTACCTCTCTCAAATACTCACATTTATGGAATAGCTAAATATAAAGAGGATGAAAAGATGATAACTCTCTTTAATTTCTCAGAACATAAAGTTTTCATCCCAACACATGAAGTCAAGACTTATGGATTTACAGGGACTATGAAAGATTTATTATCAGAAAAACACATTAGTTTAGACGATGAAATCATTGTATTAGAACCATATGAATACGCATGGTATAAATAAAGCATATGAAGATAAGCTAAAAGTGAGGTGCACCTGTGCACCTCACTTTTTATCATGAAAAAATATTCAATATATTGACTTAAAATAATGCACATGGGTTCGTACCTTTTATACCCTTCAAGAAACTTTAGTTGTTAAAGATATTCGAGCCATTAAATCTTTGAGCCTTGCTTCAACCTCTAAGTTAGCATCTAAATAAGCGGTATAATGCTCTTGTCATAATCGCAAATACTGTCATCATTTTTTAGGTCATTTGTACAACAACCTATTAATATGAGACAGAATAAGAAACGATAGTACATACTTTTTTATTGTATCTCACTTATAATAGTTTTTCATTGAAATTAAGTCTATCGTACTAAAGTTTGTTATATTTAGAAATGGAAATAACTTAAAACGATTACACATAATAGAGGGGTGTGAGTATCATACTAGTAAGAGAGTCGGAAAGGAGGCAATATCTCTTGCGCTTAACAGATACAATGAAAGATGAAGATTATCAGTGGGCTGATGATACAAATAGATTATATAAATTAGAACAATATCAAGATCCTTACGATCAATTATTTTCAGAAGCATTAGGGAATTATTCCGATCCATTATACATAACGCATCTAGATGAGGGTGAGTTTAAATTATCAAAAGTTATTCGTCAATTATTTAAGAAAAAAGTTAAACGTTAAGATAAATCAAAGGAAGCACACCAGATCGGACATGGTGTGCTTCCTTTTTAATAATAAATGGAAAGTATATAATCTTCTAAAATCCAATCTTTTTCATACAATAACGTTGCAACATCTACCCCCACGTATCTCCAGTGCCAAGGTTCAGGAGAAAACCCTGTACTATTTTCCCGACCTTCTGGATATCGGATAACAAACCCAAATCGATGTGCATTTTTTTTAACCCATTCATATTCTGGTGATTGGTCAAAGGTTTTATATTGACCGAAATAGACACTTTGCGAGGTAATATCAAAGGCCAAACCTGTTTGATGTTCACTATGTCCTGGTATGGCGGTATAAGCCTCTACATACCAGGGACCATATTTACTTAAAAAATCCTCATACACTGAAACTTGTTCGTGATAAGATCTATAAGCACTGCGGATCATTAATTCGTAGTTTTCTAGCATCGCTTCTTCAAACATATTTTCAACCTGGCGTGCTACTTCTTCCCTTAAATAGAAATTCGTGTTCACCTCAGAATCCCATACAGCCACTTGTGGTAATACAAGGTCTTGTGGGGTGTCAGATGGCTGTAAGTAAAAATTTTTATTTACTAACACTAAGTAATCATTAGGGTCTGAAACAGAGAACACAGTCTCATAAAAGTTTGAAGGAATGTAGCTAGAAGCATTTGTTGCCACTTCAATCATTTGTTGTTTTAGTTTTGCTTTAGAAAAGAAGTCATCTAAAGAAATTATACGTTGCCGTTCGTAAAGAGAGTACGTAAATGCAGGATGCTCGACAATCATAGATAATTCGTCATAAATTAACGTATTCACTGGTGAATTAGCTAGTGTCTGCGCGTCAATTGAGCTAAGATTTAAAAATGTGATAAAAAATAATGGACCAAGTTTCATGTTATTCACCTTATTGAAAATTATTTTTCTCTTACAACACAAAATTTAGTTAGTTTAATAACTGTTGGAATTTCTAGTTTTGGCTGTTTGTATCACTATTGTATAATATTTCTAGGTGTAAATGAACAACGTTTTGTATATTTGTACTAACTTTTATGGTGAAAATAAATATTTAATTGTTTTTTATAACATAGATTCATAGAGGAATGGGAGTGGAAATTTTAAAAAAATGAGATAACGTGCAACATAATAAGGGTGGCTTTTGTTTTTATAGTGAAGGGGGAGAATAAGCGGATGATGAATGTTTCAAATAAT
>DNGE01000107.1:9993-12372 GCA_003486705.1 Bacillota bacterium | reverse complement strand
GATGTTGTTTTTCAAAGTGATGAACATGCAAAAGCGTGGTTCATTCGTGTCACGATTAATAGTAGTAAAAATTTATTAACGTCAGCCTGGTTTCGTAAAACAATCCGGCTTGAAGATGAATACATCACAACTGTTGAAATGGAAAGCGAGGTTTACCATTATGTCTTAGCGTTGCCAACAAAGTTTAGAACCGTTATTCATCTATATTACTATGAAGACTATTCGACAAAAGAAATGGCACAACTTTTAAAAGTAAAAGAATCGACAATTAGATCATGGTTACATCGTGCCCGTACACAATTAAAAGAGATGATGAAAGGGGATGAGGGATTTGAGTTTTAAAGAAAAATATCGTCAAGATCAGGAAAAAATAGTACCAAATGAGTATCTGTTGGATGAAATTAAAGAAAAGCTACGATATAAAAAAAAGCAATCAATTAAAAACATGTATCTAAAAAGAAGTGGTTATGCTTTTATCGGTGCGTTAATACTTGTTTACATTTTCTCCCAAAGTACCGATTTCACAATAACACAAATAAATTCCGATCAAGAAGTAGTAGAAAATCATGATGAAGCTATAGGGGATACGAGCGGTGATGAATTCGTGGATTTTGAAACCTGTCGTGTTCCGATGTTAATTGTTAATGGGAGAGTGTATTATGAATCAAGTAGCCGATTAACATCGGATGAGGCAAATGGATTAAGAGAAAATTATCTAGGTGTAACAGAAAGTTTATTTGACTATCTTCAACATGATGGAACTTCAGAAGGTGAAGTGGATTTACACACTTTAAAAGGAATGATTGGACCTGAAGCGGGATTAGAGGTTTACACGTTAAAAGAGTATGATGCTACTATTAGGTTGTTCACTTTTCACGAGAATGACTTCGTTAATACGTTACAAATATGGGAATCATTTGATGGATTAGAAGTTGAAAATGGTGGAACTATACTTGAACAATTAAAGGTAAATGATCGAATCAAATCAATTTCATGGGATTCCTTTGATAATTGGAATCAGGATATCCTTAATCCAAAACAACTTGAAATAAATTCAGCAGTCCAAGCCTTTATTGAAAGTTTGAATACCTCAATTCCTTATATAGTGGATGAAACGTTAAGAAATCAATTTTATACAACAGATGAGTTGATGTCTAAAACCCACAAATTTATTTATATTGAATTAATCGATGGAACTGACATAACATTTAGATTGACGCGTGATGGGTACTTTTCTTTCTTACCAGGGTATTCACTAAACTATGTATTTAAAGTAGAGGAAGCGACCTTACAAAAGTTTTGGGAACTTATGAAATAAAAAGACAGAAGGAGGATTATCATGAAAAAGTTAATTTTTACTCTCTTTATTTTATGTCTGCCACTATTTGTTGGCTGTAGCAATGAATTAGCAACAACACCAAACTTAAACGTTTATTCAGGTGAAGAAGAAATCGCGGTTGTAAAAGGTGGTTATGAATGGAGCCGACGCATTAATTGGTTTGAAAAACAAGTAGAGGTAGCAGATGCAGCTAGTCCTGAACAAATGGCGCAGCAATTAGATGGTGATGTGGTGTCAGGGAATTCCGATTTGTGTTTAGTGTTCACTGAAAAACCAGATAAAGTAGAGGTTATAGCGTGGGGTGAACGTAAAGATGTCCCCTTTACCGCAACATTAGACAAGATTTCTGTTCCAAACCAATCAGGAACGTATATTTACGAGATACTTGCACAGTGGCCTCAAGGACATGTTTCTTATACTATCAAAATCATAGTAGAATAGGAAAAGGCCAATCATTGAGTTGACGATGATTGGCCTTTAGTTTTATCTGTATTCCGTAAAAATACAGTGAACTAATGATGCGAATGAGATCATACTTAGTGAAAACACTACTTCTTTTTATTGAATTTACTTGTTAGCTTATTAAAGAAGGCAGTGATTGGATTTGATTCAAGTTTAATCTCATATAAATCCATCTCATCTTCTTCGCCGACATGTGTGAAGCCTAAATTATCAAGAAGCGTTTGTGAGGGCATATTTTCGTAATGGCATTTTGCTGTAATCACTTTGACCTCATGTTGATTTAACGTCCATTGAAGAAGAGCTTGCATCGCTTCGGTTGCGTAACCTTGTTGGCGTTTTGAAGAAATGATTTCATATCCAAGTTCTATTTCCCCCTTCTCATTAGGGTTGCCTTTATATCCGCCATCACCGATGACTTGCATCGTTTCTTTTTCGATAAAAATCCATGAAGTAAAGCCGATTTTGGGTGGTAAAAAGGCATAAAGTTCATCTTTCATCCACGTTAGTAGGATGCGGTTTTCTTCAGTAAGCCAAGGCGTTGTAGAAAATTCTAAAACTTCATTGTTAAGTAGTTGTTG
>DNGE01000107.1:7957-9777 GCA_003486705.1 Bacillota bacterium | reverse complement strand
GACGGTGTTAGGGGATATAAAATTAAACGCTCTGTTTGTAGGTTCATGATGGTTTTTCTCCTTCGAATAGTTGTATGGTATATCATATCATGAAAAGAATAATTATGGGCCTGTAGAGTGAGATTATTTACGCAAGCTGTAGCGATGATAGTGAAACAATAGCTGTTTCAATACATAATACCTTGAGTTTAAGTATATAAAAAAATATGATAAAGACTTCTAAGAAGTGAAAAAGCAATTAGAAATATATGGTAAAATATAAAAATGCAATTATTACCACATTCGGAAAAAGAAAATTGCAAGCTGTATTGTGTTTAGAATCAACTGGATTAGATGAGGAACGAAATATTGATAAAATATCGTTAGAGTGAAAGGGAACTAGAAAGATTTCAAAATGATCATGTAAAAAAGTTTGTCACGAGAAATTGGTAGCATTTAGAATGTTGCTGTTTACCGTGTGGAAAGTCAATACATGAAGCAGGGAGTGAATGAGATGGAGTTTAAAATTATTAAATCACATGTTTGTGACAACCCATATCCGTTAAACGTTAAGCTTGGAGAGAAAGTTCGAGTGGGAAGCAAGTCAAGTATAGAAGATGGATGGGAAAACTGGGTCTATTGCTATCAAGTAAATGGGTTGGGTGAAGGGTGGGCTCCAATGCAACTCATAAGGATTGAAGGGATGTTTGGTACTGTGACAGAAGACTATTCAGCCCAAGAATTAAATGTTTGTTACGGAGAAGTGGTTCGCGGTGAAAAAGAGCTAAATGGATGGATTTGGTGTAAATGTGAACTTAGAAATGGTGAGGTAGGATGGTTACCTATAGAAAACCTGATGCGATTAGAATAAGTAACGGATAAGAATAAAGAAATTCTACAGTTAGGAGAAGGTGTGAAGAATGGGAAGTTGGACAAAGTATGAGTTTGGTCGGGAGAGTTTACCTAAGCGCTGTTTTATTTTTGCTGGCGATATACCAGAAGATATAAAACACGAAGTTTTATCCTGCTATGATGAGGTATTGTTTCATAAACACACGGTTTATGAACGATATATTGTTAGAAGTCAGGATCAAGAACATTTGTTGTTGTTTCAGGTATATGGTGCCCCAGTCATAAGTGACGTCACTTATCTTTTACATGATGGGGGTGTAGAAGAAATAATATTTATTGGGACTGCATTTGGCATTCCAAAAGGAGTAGCAATTGGAAGTATCGTTGTACCTAGTTTGGTTCAATGTTTGGAAGGATTAATTTCTATTGTATTTGAGGAACATTATTCAAAACCTAACGACACAATGATTCAAGCTATAAAAACTGCACTTCATTTAAATAAAGAAGCGTACGTTGAAGGAAAAACTGTTTCTGTTCCGTGTACTTTTTTTCATCCGAGTAGTGAAAAGTTTGATCATGATGTTGTGGCATTGGAAATGGAGTTATCAACCGTGTGTTATGTCGCACATAAGCTTGGCATGAAATGCGGAGCAGTGCTCATTATTAGTGATAACGAAGAGCATACTTTGTTAGATGATCGAACGATATTGTATCGAAGATGGATGCAGGTGTTTAAATGTTTGAAGAAAGAGATAAAACAGGTCGTTTAGAGGGGGAGGAACTAAAAGATGAAAAGAACGATAGGGGGTTGGAGATATTAATTATTTGGGTGCAAAAAATGGGGCTGCTAATATAGAGAGCTTAGGTGGGATTGTCTTTTCAACAGGATTTAATGATGTCTTGATTTTAGTATCTGAACCCGTTGAATCTGACAGCAAAGGGTGGAAAAGTGAAAGTGGCTTGTATATTGCAGCAAATGCCAAGGATCA
>DNGE01000107.1:6192-7749 GCA_003486705.1 Bacillota bacterium | reverse complement strand
CAGCGCTTGCAATTGCAAAGAAACTTTCCCAAAATAGTCAGTGGTTATCAACTGTCAAATGGAAGTAGTTCTGTAAATAAATGTGATTCTTCATTAAATGTATTGATAAAAGAGTGAACGCTATTATATAATAGAAGTAACTTGAAAGAACGAGGTGAAAGAATGTACAAATTTCTTAACTAATCACATAGAAGCGCAACATCATAACTTAAAAGAAGCGGGTGTTATCATACACTTTAGTTTGAGTTGTCTTGAGCGCGTTAGTTAAGAAATCAAAATCTAATCCAAGTTTTTTCACAAGCCTTTTGATGTGAAAATGATTTGCCGATGATTGATTTCATCGGCTTTTTCTATTGAATCGTTAACTAATGTAAAAAGACTGATAGCACTCGTCAAACGAGGTGAAGGTATGGCATTTATATATTTTAAAGAGGTAGAGTTTCATTATGAGGGAACGCATCTCAATATTTTTGAACACTTAAACTTAGAAATTGATACGGCATGGAAAACCGGGATCGTAGCAAAAAACGGTCGCGGCAAGTCAACGTTATTAAACTTAATTCAAGGCGAACTAAAACCTACACGCGGTGAAATCATCAGTGAGTTAGAAACCTGTTTGTTTCCGATGCACATTCAAAAAACAGATGAGTCCGTTTTAAATGTTATCAAGACATGCATAGGACCGATTCGGAAGTATGAGTGTATAATGGAAGATTATATGAACGGAACGGTTAGCGAAGCCGTGTATCTTGAAGCACTAGAACACTACATCGAACTCGGCGGCTATGAATTAGAATACTTAATTGAAAAAGAATTTAACTTAATAGGACTAAGCCCAAACCTAATATCACGGGCCTACCAGACATTGAGCGGAGGCGAGCAAACCAAAGTGCAAATCGTCGCCCTCTTTTTAAAACAAAACACGTTCGTCTTACTAGATGAACCGACCAATCATTTAGATATAAACGGTGTCCAAGTACTAGGCGAATATCTCAATAAAAAAGATGGCTTTATCGTCGTAAGCCATCACCGTGATTTTTTAGACCAATGTATTAACCATGTTGTATCCATTACAAAAGCAGGTATTCACATTGAACAAGGTGATTATAGTTCATGGGAATACAACTATGATTTAAAAAAGGGATTTGAACAGGCAAAGCGTGAGAAAATTGAAACCGACATTAAACGCTTAGAAAAAACAGCAGCCCAAAAACGGAACTGGTCTCAAGCGAAAGAAAAACAAAAGATTGGAGCAGGTGATAAAGGGTATATCGGGCACAAGGCGGCAAAACTGATGAAACGGGCATTATCAGTTGAGAATCGCCTAGATAAACAAATTGAAGAGAAAAAAACACTTATTCAATATCGAGAACGCACGCCAAATATTAAATTTTCAAAACTTGATAATATTGAAAAGATTTTAGATGTCACACATCTAAAAGTCGGATACGCAGATGACATCATTATTGATGATTTCACCTTCGCCGTTCGCAAGGGCGATCGCTTGGCGATCACCGGCCGTAACGGAAGCGGGAAGTCCACGCTCATTAAAGCGTT
>DNGE01000107.1:2916-5874 GCA_003486705.1 Bacillota bacterium | reverse complement strand
ATTCTCGCAACCTCGATGGATGAAGCCCGATTTAGAAGTATTATTGGGGCTCTATGCTGCCACCGAGAAATTTTTGAACGCGATTTATCGACGTTTTCCTTAGGGGAACTGAAAAAAGTAGATTTAGCTTTTTGTCTGTATGAAGATGCTCATTTGTACATTTGGGATGAGCCGTTAAATGGTCTTGATATCGAAAGTCGTCGTCACATTGAAGAGGCGATTTTGAAATACGAACCAACCCTATTATTTGTTGAGCATGATGCCGTATTTGTAGAAGCCATTGCCACAAATAAGATTGAACTTTAATTGTTGAAACGAGGGACGCAAACCATTTAATCGCTGAATAATAAAAGAGAAGTCCAATTTTGACTTCTCTTTTATTGGGCTTTTGAAAATATGTCGGTATACTGATCAGTCGTAAGGAATCCATACTCTTCTGTGAAAATGAGTTCTGGATACATCTCATTGGCACTCGTTAAAGCTGCTTCAATGGTTTTAGCTGGCCCAACAATTAGTTGGTTTTCCTCAACTAGTTCAATCACAAAGTGATCAAGCTTATCTGTTGTGTATATAAGTTCAAAGTCTTTGGGCTGTGAATCGAAATATAATAACCCATACCAAACTTCGGAAGGGAAATCATCCGATCTATGGAAATCAATTGAACACGTTCTTGCAGCCTGTGTCTCATTGTTGATAAACTTGCACTTACCTTTAAAGGTGTCTTTTGAAAATAGATGGTTAATCAGTGTTCCATCTAAAGTTATGGTATAATTTGCGGTTACTTCGTTATCAGAAGTCCTAAATTGAATGGCTGGGATTTGTAAGTTGATTGAAGTATTATAAGGGATATCAATAAGTTCTTTACCGACTGTTAAGATAAATACAACCCCACCGATGAGCAATAAGAGGGTTGTAAATAGTTTGAAATGTTTCATTAAAGGACTCCTTAAGCATAATAGTTTAGATTAGCAAGATACGTCATTGCGATGATTGACGGTTTCAAATGATTGTTGAAAAGGGTAATTTCTAGAGAGTTCAGGAAAATGTTCGAATATTGACGATTTCCTAGGAAATATAAAAGTGTTTCAAGTGAGTTACAATCTAACAAAGATATAGGGGGGTGATGATCTCACTGTTGTTAACAACAATAAGCATTAATTGTTTTCTTCAGCTAATGATTTCCGTTTTATTTAATTTTAGTTAAATTATGACACATAGATAGCCTTGTTAAAATTTTACATATATTGTATTCTTAGACTAAGAATAAGTAGAGGGGTGAGCGGTAAATGAGAAAGGGGAATGTTTTAACCATTGCATTTCCGGCTATTCCAATGGCTGTGATGATGGTGTTAATGCTATTGAATTGGACTGAAATACAAGGGGTTGATTTAAAAGGGCTGATGGTTATCTCGTTAGTTGTGCTATTTCCATTGCTAATCTTCATTCAAGGTTTAATTACTTATCGTCATAAAACAAATATTATCTTTTCATTAGGCACAAGTTTGTTAGGAATTATTTTGTTTATTATGGTTTTAACACGTCATGATACTAGAACGACATTCGAAACTTGTGTTTACTATTGTGGTTTGTACTTTGTGTTTGGTGTGGTGGGGTATGTCGTTGGATTTATCCTTAAAAAGGTAAAGTCATTAACAGCAAAATCGTAAGTAGGTTTATAAATGATTGCTTTCATCTGTGTTTATGCTTTTTGGATGTTTAAAGTAGTCTACTTAAGATGTAAGTACGAGGCATACACATGAAGAATAGTAAAAGTCGGTCATGACCGACTTTTTTCATTGAGTAGTATATAATGAAATTAATATATTTCTTTGTAAATTTGATGAATGTCACATTCTTTTTGTTATAGACGTATTAAAATAGCCTCATCAACTAATTATGAGGTGAGACTATGGAAATGTTTTGTAATCAATGTCAAGAGGCAGCTAAAGGAATTGGATGTACTGTCTTTGGTGTGTGTGGGAAATCGCCTGAGTTAACGGCGTTAATGGATACATTTATTTATTCTTTAATCGGGTTGTCGTCTTTAGCTCAAGCGGCTAATGAATCAGGTGTGGAAACAAAAGAGGTGGATTTATTTGTAACAGAAGGGTTATTCGCCACTATTACAAATGCAAACTTTAGTGAAGAAGAATTTGTTGCGCGTATTCAAAAGAGTTTTGAATTACGTGAGCAATTAAAAACAGTCATTACAAATGAAGCTGTTTTAGCATTAGATGCAGTAAACTTTAGTGCGCAAACAAAAACGGAGATGATTGCGAAAGCATTATCGATTTCAATTCACAATTCGTCAGATGAAGATATTGTATCATTACGTGAATTAATTTTATTCGGAGTTAAAGGATTAGCTGCGTATGTATCACATGCAAAGAAGTTAGGGTATGAAGATGCTCAAATCTTTAAGGCGATGCACAAGTTCATGGCAACTTTAATTGATCATACGATTGATGTTTCGACTTATACAACACTTGCATTAGAACTTGGAAATGTTGGGGTATCTGCGATGGCGTTACTTGATTCAGCGAACACGTCAACGTTTGGTCATCCTGAAATCACTTCGGTTAATATCGGAGTTGGAAAAAATCCTGGGATCTTAATTACGGGGCATGACTTACATGATTTAGTGCAATTACTTGAGCAAACAAAAGACACAGGTATTGATATTTATACGCATAGTGAAATGTTACCGGCGCATTATTATCCAGAGCTTAAAAAGTATTCGCATTTAGTCGGAAACTACGGAAATGCTTGGCATGAGCAAACGAAAGAGTTTGAAACGTTTAATGGTCCGATTGTGTTTACAACGAACTGTTTAGTGCCACCACGCAAAGGATGTACGTATGTTGAGCGTGTGTTTACAACTGGAAATACGGGGCACCCTGACTTTAAAGTGTTACCGATTTTAGAAGATGGACGTAAGGATTTCTCTGCTGTGATTGA
>DNGE01000107.1:2259-2618 GCA_003486705.1 Bacillota bacterium | reverse complement strand
GCAATTAAAAACTTTGTGGTCATGGCTGGATGTGATGGACGTCATAAGGAGCGTACTTACTATTCTGATTTTGCTAAAGAGTTACCGAATGATGCGGTGATTTTAACAGCTGGATGTGCGAAGTATAAATATAATAAGCTAGATTTAGGGGATATTAACGGAATTCCTCGTGTGCTTGATGCAGGGCAATGTAATGATTCTTATTCATTAGCTGTTATTGCTTTAAAATTAAAAGAAGCCTTTGGGTTAGAAGATATCAACGACTTACCGATTGCTTACAATATTGCATGGTATGAGCAAAAGGCTGTCATTGTCTTATTAGCGTTATTGGCACTTGGCGTGAAAAATATTCACTTAGG
>DNGE01000107.1:0-2072 GCA_003486705.1 Bacillota bacterium | reverse complement strand
CAACATTACCAGCATTCTTATCACCGAATGTGGTTAATGTTTTAGTTGAAAACTTTGGGATTGGTGGAATTTCTTCGGTTGAGGAAGATTTAAAAAGCATGTTAAAATAAATCAAAGTGAAAAAGAATGAGCGATTCTTTCAGGATTGCTCATTCTTTTTGTTTGGAAAATAATATATACTATATACTATTGGAAGGGGAGAAACGATGATACCATATAATGAAGAATATTTTAATGAACCATTTGTTAATGATGAGTTAGTGATTGGTAAATGGAAAGTTGTTGGATTTCATGGTTATGATCAAAAGGGTCAAGAAATTGATACAAAAGCATTTTCAGATTATCGACATCAAGACATTTATTTTTTACCAAAGGGGGAGGGCTATTGGATTTTTGAAGGTTGGACAAAAGGGAAGTTATGTACATGGGCCGGCGGTGATGAACCGTATCTTCTACATGAGTACGAATTAATGAAAAGAGACCAAATGAATTATATGTTTCTTACAACAAAAGAGAGTGATATGACCTTCGTGAATATTTTAGTTCAGGTGAGTAATCTTCACTTTAGCGTTGATGATTTTGCAATTCGTGAAGAGGTTGACTATCCATTTATAGCTGATGAAGATGTATTAGGGGAATGGGAAAGTGTTGGGTTTGTTGATAAAATAGAGCAGTTTGATGTTAGCGATTTAAGAAGTGATTTATGGATGTATAAAATAGTGTTTGAAGAAGCGGGAAATGTGACACGGTACTATAGGGGAGAAAGTCCTTGGTGTGATAAATGGACGAAAGGGAAGCTTATTGATTTGAAAAAACAACTCGTGTCGCGCTACGAGATTCAAACCATTGATCATGAAACGTATCTGTTTATGGAATGGAAAATGGGAAATTATACGTATGGTCATTTTCCACCGAAACATTATGTTTTGAAAAAAGTAAATGTTGGAACTTTCGATTAGGAATAGTAGAGACAACTTTTAGTTGTCTTTTTTTGTTGATACAAAAAAGTTACCCCACACAACCGCATGGGGTAACTCAAAGTAAAACTATTTCCCTAACTGATCCGCCACTAAAATCGCACTATAAACAGCCTCAGGTGTCACAATAAACGGCATATTATGAATGGTTTCACCTTCTGCACAACTTGTATTGGCAACTGCCATTAATTTATCTTGAGAAACCTCACTCAATCCGAGCTCAGCAAGTGTTGTTGGTAAGCCAATTAACTGACAGAAATCAATCACTTCATAAATCTCTTCAAGCGGTGCATTTTCTAAGACGAGTTGCACAATTGTACCGAATGCAACTTTTTCACCGTGATACATATGGTGGCACTCTTCTAACACGGTAAATCCATTATGGATGGCATGTGCCGCGGCTAACCCACCACTTTCAAATCCAACCCCACTTAAATAAGTGTTTGCTTCAATGACATTTTCTAACGCTTCTGATACCGAATTTGCATCGCATGCTAACTTGGCTTTTAATCCATCGCGTAACAACGTATCATAGCATAATTTAGCTAACGATAAAGCTGCTAATGAACAGACACCACCGGCAATGGTTGGTTTTCTTGAAAGGTGGCATGCTTTTGCCTCAAAATAAGTCGCTAAGGCATCGCCCATCCCAGCAACTAATAAACGACTTGGTGCCTTAGAAATTAAAGACGAGTCCACCAACACTAAATTTGGATTGTTTTTTAGAAATAAATACTGATCAAATTCACCGCCTTCTGTATAAAGCACGCTAAGAGCCGAACAAGGCGCGTCCGTTGATGCAATCGTTGGCACAATGATAACCGGTAAGTCAACCTCGTAGGCAACTGCTTTTGCTGTATCGAGTGTTTTTCCGCCGCCGATCCCAATAATCACATCATGTGCTGAATTTAGATGTTGACCTAAACGTTTAACCTCACTTTTACTACATTCCCCGTTGAAAGCTTCCATGTCAATGTCAACGCCAACCTCAGTAAAGCTATCTTTAATGACAGCAGCATACTGATTAAAAATAAATGGATCTACAATAATCGTTGCACCTTTTTTTCCAAGCTTCAAATAATGATGCCCTAATTG
>DNGE01000087.1:4625-9387 GCA_003486705.1 Bacillota bacterium | reverse complement strand
ATGCTAAACACGTGATTTTTAATGAAGTGTATCGTGAATTAGCTAAAAATGAAATCGATGAGATGTTTGAATCTCGCGATAAGTTATACACAGATCAGAATAAGTTTGGTGCAAAAAATTATGCGCAGATGCATTATTGCTTTAAAACAAAGTCAGACTTTTCAAAAGAAATGACGCGATCAGTCAAACTGGCAATTCATGAGTTTAACTCACAAAAGATAAAATAAAAGACGCCCCCGGGCGTCTTTTCAAATTATTCAGCATTAAAAATAAATTTTTCAATGACATGAGCAATTCCATCTTCATCATTTGATAAAGTGATGTAGTTTGCTTTTGCCTTCACTTCGTCAACCGCATTGGCCATGGCAACTCCAAGACCTGCAAATTCGATCATCGGTAAATCGTTGTATCCGTCACCGCAAGCGATTAACTGCGATTTATCAAGACCCACATGGTCTAATAATTTTTGTAATGAGTATGCCTTGTTAATGTTTTGAGGCATGATCTCTAAGAAGAATGGCATTGAACGCATCACGCTTAAGCGATCACCTAAACGCTCTTTGAATTTCAATTCAACTTCAGCTAAATACTCAGGCTCTGCTGTACATAAACATTTAACAGAATTGAAATCAACGCGGTCTTTAAATTTTTCAACACGATTTAATGGCATGTTATTAATAAATGCCTCTTTTTGAATATATTGATCATCATCTTCTGTGATGATGGCCTCATCTTCATAAGCCATAATATTAACGTTCATTTCACGCGCTAAATCATAAAGTTCGTGACAAATTTCAGGTGTTAAAGACTTATCATAAATTAATTCATCCGTTTGAACAGCAATAATACGTCCCCCATTATAAGATAACGTGTAACCTGGATATTCATCTAAACGTAAATCTTTTGCCGCTTTTAACATCCCGTACGTTGGGCGTCCAGACGCTAAAACAATCATCACGCCAGCTTCTTGTGCCTTAAATAATGCTTCTTTTGTCTTCGGTAAAATTTCATTTTTAGAAGACATTAACGTTCCATCTAAATCTAAAACAATCATTTTATAGCTCATGAATTCTTCTCCACCTTTACTAAAATATTAACACTAAGACATCACACCATCACTTAGTGATTTCGTTGAAGCATAGCTGAAACCAGCGTGAAAAAGCGTTGCTGACCTCCTGGTAACAACGAAATATACCGCATCGCTTGCTCAGTATAATGTTGACTTAGCGCATGAGATTTTTGAATATAATCACTGTTTTTAATTTTATCACATACCCTATCAAAATGAGAGTCAGAAACGTCAAAATTTAACATAAGCACCTCGTTTTTCAACAAATCATCCTCAAGCGCATAAATCGTTGGAATCGTCACAATCCCTTTACGTAAATCATTGCCCGAAGGTTTTCCAAGTGTCGATGAATCACTCGTAAAATCTAAAATATCATCCAATAATTGATACGCAACCCCAATATGATACCCAATCTCTTGCAAATGACTTAACGTATTTTCATCCACATTTGCAAGATAGCCCCCAATACGAAGCGACGTAGCAATCAACGTCCCCGTTTTTTGAAAACTTTTCTCAATATAATCCTCAACACTCAAATTAAAATTAAACTCCTCACGCTGCTGCGAAAACTCCCCAATACACAGTTGTTTCATCGTATTAGCCAAATCCAGGTGAACTTGTGAAACCTTAATCCCAGATAACAAAGACAAACTTTTATGCAACGTATAATTCCCAAGTCGAAGCGCCGTCAACTCATCATAAATTACATGAAGCGTCTGCGTATTGCGGCGCGTTTTCGCCCGATCAATAATATCGTCATGAATCAAAGACGAAATATGCATCAGCTCAATTCCAACAGCCGCCATATACTTATCAAAAGCACAACAATTTTCACCTAAATCTGCCGCCAACAACAAAAACAAAGGTCGAATTCGTTTTCCACCATTTGAGATAATATCAAGAAGCGCCTGCTTCATCTCAAGATTGTGCTCAAATATTGAATCACTATCCACAACAGACACTAATAATTCATTAAAATAATCCTCATCATACCCGAATTTAGCTAAATAACCCACGATGCAATCCCCCCTCTTCTAAAAACAATTTAATATAGTGTAAAAGTGGCAGCTCTTGATTATTAAGCTGATCCATCTCGGCTTTTTGAAGCACACTTGCAAAATCATACTCAATTAAATAAAACGCATGCGTCGCACAGTACTCATAATATAAACTATAAAAATAATCGCCATCTAAGATTGAAGCACTTAATTCTTCATGAGAATTTGAATTATTCAATTTATTATGTGACAACACGTATTGATGTAAAAGACCGAACGCAACCATTAAATGTTCAACACATTCGTGTGGTAAACAATGTTTAAGTAATAAACTGTAAAGCTTAGCTAAAAAATAATCATCAATTTTATAAGTTAAGAGAGGCTTATGACAAATATAGTCCTCAATTTTGATAACAGTCTGTTGAATCATGTAAAAACCTCCCAGATATGTACAAAGTCTAGTATAGTATTCCAAACTTTGCATTTTTTATTACATGAGAGGTAGAAAAAAAAGAATATGGCTTACGCCATATTCTTTAAAATATCTTCTTTCATACTGCTTAACACCTCAGGTGTATAGTTTGCCATATTATTTGTATAGCAAGTTGTAAAGGTATCGTGTTCTACGTGGTAGCGTGGAATTAAGTGAACGTGGAAGTGAAACACGGTTTGACCTGCCACTTCTTTACTATTGTTAACGATGTTCATTCCTTTTGCATCAAATGTTTTAGCAATCGCATTTGCGAGTTTCGGTACAACACTGAAGACATGGCACATATCTTCTTCAGTCATTGAAAAGACGTCTGCGACGTGTTTTTTAGGAATAACAAGTGTATGACCCTTTGTTGTTTGGGAAATATCTAAGAAAGCTAAGACATGTTCGTCTTCGTACAGTGTGTGTCCTGGAATTTCTTTGTTGATGATTTTACAGAAAATACAGTTACTCATGGGGTGCATCTCCTTTAGGTTACAATATTTAACGTTTCTAGTTGATATTTTATCAAATATTAAAGGATGTTAAAAGTAAAACAAAATAGTTGACAACACTTATCTAATATCGACATCTCATGGTATAATATAGGTTGCTTTTTAAATCGGAGGTGGGGTTGTGAATCGCAATAATAATCGTGAAAATTTAGAAAGAATGATATTGGTCGTTTTAATTAGTTCATTGGCTATTGTGTTAGGGATTATTGAGTCGATGATTCCGGTGAAGTTACCGATTCCGGGTGCGAAACTTGGACTTGCTAATATCATGGTGTTAATCGGTTTATATTATTTAAAACCAAAGGAAATGTTTTTTGTAATCATGTTAAAGACGGTGTTAACGACGTTGCTGCTTGGGACGTTCTCGATGTTTTTCTATGGATTTGTCGGAGCGATTTTAAGTTATGTGACGATGGCGTTTGCGCATCGTGTGCTTAAGGATAATATTAGTTTAATGGGTATCAGTGTCATTGGTGGGGTGATGCATAATATCGGACAGATTATCGTGGCGATGATTTTAATTCGCACAAGTGCTGTTGGGTATTACATGATGTTTTTATTACCACTTGGGGTTATGACGGGAATTTTAGTCGGAATAGTGGCTAAGTTGACGATGGGACGTTTAAATCAATTTGATTTATTTAATAAGTTTTATAAAAATGAAAAAGTAGCTTAAAAGGAGCTTTGCAAAGATGAAAAATAAAGTTTGGTTAGGAAGGTATATTGGGGTTGAATCGACGTATCATGCATTAGATCCACGCTCAAAATTACTGATGATTTTAGTGAATGTGTTGATGATTATGTTTATTTCAACATGGGCACAACTCGTATTGGCGGCAGTTTTTGTTGTGATATGTTTATTCATGACGAATATCTCAATTCGCTTTTATTTTAAGCAGGCTTTATTTTTAAAATACATGTATGTTTTCTTTATCGTGTTCTTTGCGTTCACGTCAGGGACTGAGGTGTTATTCAGTCTTGGATCGATTAGTATTTATTTAGATGGTATCATTCAAGGAATTTTTTATAGCTTAAAAATGATGTTATTTGTTGTCATGGGTGGGCTTTTGACGTTTACGACAGCGCCAAATGAATTAGTTGCAGGTGCTCGCGAGTTGATTAAAACAAAAAGTGCTGAGCAGTTTGCATTTATGACGAGTCTGTCGATTCGACTAATTCCGATGATTTTAGATGAAGTGAGGCTCATCTTTAGTGCACAACAGTCACGCGGACTTGATTTTTCAGATATTCCATTAGCTGAAAAATTAAATAAGTTGATGGCCATTATTATTCCGGCTATTTCAAATACCATTAAACGTCTGACGACGATGGTCGATGTGATGGAATGCCGCGGTTATATCGTGGGCGATCATCGCACATCCATTCATGAATTGAGATGGACGCTGAAGGATACTTTATTTTTAAGTAGCTCCATTGCGATGCTTTTTCTCATTATTTTTGTAAAGTAAGAGACAATGTATGAACTCGTAGCTTGAATGCTACGAGTTTTCTTTTTTTTCTTATGAGAGACGCGTTAAAAAATAAGGCACTATTTTACCATTTGGTTGTTAGGACAAACAGAGCTAAAAAAGTCTTAAAAAATAACCAAAGGTTATAACACCATTAAAATGTGATAAAGTATTACTGAAGTGCAAGACAGATAGTTATTCACAACTGTGGATTAATTTGTGGATAACGCTGTTGATAA
>DNGE01000087.1:1365-4326 GCA_003486705.1 Bacillota bacterium | reverse complement strand
TTGTGGATAACTTTAGCCATATATTATAAACGAAAGAAGGAATAAGTCATGATCATTCATAACGATTGGGAAGACGTTTTAAAACAAGAATTTGAAAAAACTTATATGAAGGAATTATTTGACCGACTAAAAATAGAATATGCGGAACACGTCGTGTATCCACCGAAAAAACAAGTTTTTTCAGCGTTTGAATATACACCATATTCGGAAGTTAAGGTTGTTATTTTAGGACAAGATCCTTATCATGGACCGAATCAAGCAAATGGATTGAGTTTCTCCGTTGCAGAAGGTGTTGCGTTGCCAAAGTCATTAATTAATATTTATAAGGAGTTGGTTGAAGATATGAGATGTGATTATCCACAGTCTGGTGATTTAAGTTCATGGGCAAAACAAGGCGTGTTAATGTTAAATACAACGCTAACGGTTCGCGCGGGTGCTCCGATGTCGCTCGTAGGTCTCGGCTGGGAAACATTTACGGATCATGTTTTAAGCACATTGAATCAAAAAGAAACACCGGTTGTCTTTATTTTATGGGGCAAACACGCTCAAAGTAAAATCAAGTTAATTGATCAAAACAAGCATTTCATTATAAAGTCAGCCCATCCATCGCCATTATCTGCGTACCGTGGATTTTTTGGAAGTAAGCCGTTTAGTCAAACGAATGAGTTTTTAGTCTCACACGGCATGACGGCGATTGAGTGGGATTTAAGTAAATAGCAAAAAAAGACCTGAGACATTTTTTTTGTTGGCTCAGGTCTTTTATGCATCTAATTTTCGCTTGCAGCTTTTTTTAATTGCTCAATTTTGAATTTTTCGAATTCTTCATTGTATTTTTTAAGTGTTTTTAAGGCAGGAATTTCATCATAAAGTTCTTCATCAACAATATTTAAAATTCCATCAACAGGATAGTAATAGTTAATTTCTTCTGGGAAATCAACATAATCTAAGTAAACCATTAATAAGACATAATTATGTCCTGTATTAGGGTCTTTTAAGATAATGTGATCACGTGCAGCTCCCATGATTTCACCAACAAATACTTTTGTTTTGTGTGCACCTTCACCAGAGAAGGTCATATGAACAGCGCATACTTTTCCTCTATTTAGGCGAAGAATGTTTTC
Organism: Bacillota bacterium; assembly: GCA_003486705.1. Classification (GTDB taxonomy): domain Bacteria; phylum Bacillota_I; class Bacilli_A; order MOL361; family Turicibacteraceae; genus Turicibacter. The sequence goes on along the minus strand of DNGE01000087.1, from coordinate 3,205 downwards.
GATGTAAGATTGTTGATTTTTTGTGAATTGAGCCAATTGTTCAATGGTTGGATTAAGTTGTGATTCAAAGTACTTTTGAGTTGCACTAGTAGGCGTTTCAGATGTAATTGTCATTCCTGCAGGATATGGTGTTTCTAGACTTGGACTAGGATTTACCACACGTCCGTAATATGGGTCTACAGGTGTAGGACCATATGGATAATAATAATTCATTACATATCTCTCCTCTCAAAATAGGACACACACAAAAGTCAAAATTTCTTTTGTATGACATGTCTACAACTCATCATATGATTTTAAAAAATATATTATGAGTTGTAGAGATAAAAAATCATAATTTAGGAATTTTTAGTAACAATTGTAAGATGCAACCGGAATGTAAAAACAATGTTCTTTATACCGGCCGCTATTCCAGTGACCCCAAAATTGCGCAGGGCAACTCGTTTGGAATGGATTATAAAACCATAAAGCGGTCGTTGCCGGGTCGAATCGTTCGCCATTAATGACACGCTTTGCGAGTGCAATGTCAGCTTCTCGTGCTCGTTGGTAAAAATAGCTGTATTGCACGGCCTCAAATCCTCCGGGCGATTGATAAGTCATTTGATCAACCGTTCGAATGTTTTTAAACTCAAGACAATTAGCACGGATTCGATTCACACACACATTCCCTACAAGCAACATTCCCAAATCGCCATCAGCTTCAGCTTCAGCACGCATGAGTCTAGCAAGGACTTCAATATCTTTTTGACTAGCTTGAATTACCGCCATCATATCACCTCTCTTACTTAAAATGTATGGAAAAACCTATCAAAAAATGCTAAAAAGTAGACGATATTTGAAAAGATTAGTTAAAATTAATCGAATGTTTAGACCGTTTAGGTTATGTTGAAACAAAAATAAATTCACAAACTTCGTGAAGAAAATAATAAATAAAAAATAAAAGGTTAATACCTTTTATTTTTACAAAAAAAAGAGTAAAATGGATGTATAAGATAATTTTAAAGGTGGTAAACTAAATGAATATCATGACTAATTTAAAAAACCAAATCATCGGTAAAGATATTAAAATTGTATTCCCAGAAGGTAATGAACCACGCGTGGTTCAAGCCGCTAGCTTATTAGCACGTGAAAACATGTTAAAACCAATTTTATTAGGTTCAGTTGAAGAAGTTCAAGCCGCAGCAGGACAATTCTCTTTAGAAGGATGCGAAATCATCGACCCAAAAAGTTATAACCAATTTGAGGAAATGGTTGCAGCATTCGTTGAAGTACGTAAAGGGAAGGCAACAGAGGAACAAGCTCGTAAATTATTATTAGATGTTAACTATTTTGGAACAATGTTAGTTCAAATGGGATTAGCTCAAGGGTTAGTATCTGGTGCCATTCACTCAACTGGAGACACAGTACGTCCAGCTTTACAAATCATTAAAACAAAACCAGGAATCTCTAAAACATTCGGTTACTTCGTGATGTTACGTGGAGAAGAACGTTATATCTTCGGAGATTGTGCAATCAATCCAAACCCATCAAGCGAAGACTTAGCATCATTTGCATGTGAATCAGCAAAAGTTGCTCGTATGTTCTCAATCGATCCAAAAGTCGCTTTATTAAGCTTCTCAACAAAAGGATCAGCGAAAACTGAAGAAACAGCAAAAGTTGCAAAAGCAATGGAAATCTTAACTGAAATGAACGTAGACTTCGATGTAGACGGAGAATTACAATTCGATGCAGCATTCGTTCCATCAGTAGCAGCTACAAAAGCTAAAGATTCAAAAGTAGCAGGACATGCAAACGTATTTGTATTCCCTGATTTAAACTCAGGAAACATCGGATACAAAAT
>DNGE01000087.1:0-1176 GCA_003486705.1 Bacillota bacterium | reverse complement strand
GCACAACGTTTAGGTGGATTTGAAGCAGTTGGTCCAATCTTAGCTGGACTTAATAAACCAGTAAACGACTTATCTCGTGGATGTTCACCAGAAGATGTTTACAACACAGCAATTATTACAGCTAACCAAGCGTTATTATAATAAAACCTTTTTAATAACTCAAAAGACTTCGTGTTCCATTTGACACGAAGTCTTTTCTCACTTAAAATCATAATTATAAATCACCACAAAGGAGTGATCATCAATGTTTGATTTAGATTCTTTATTTGCAGAACCAAACGAGTTTCGCGTTTGCGATAAATGTAAGGGAACAAATATCAATACCTTACTACCAAAATTAAAAGCAGTTGATCCGAAAGCTAAAATCTTCACAGGTTGCCAATCATATTGCGGACCAGGTCGCGATCGTCCCTTCGTATTTGTGAATAACAAACCGATTATTGCAGACAACGAAGCAGAATTAATTGAAAAAGTAAAAACAGCATTAGGAAAATAAGATCAGGCTTAACGGCTTGGTCTTTTTTTGTATCCACAAGTTCAGTTTTTTTCTGAATAAATAACGTCCTTAAATATTTAACCACCTCAAAATTTATAAAAAACGTTCATATGTTAAAATATTCCACAACCTTCAACGTATAATAGTAATAGCAACATAATGACAGGGGGAATAAATATGAATTATTGTTCAAAATGTGGAAAAGAAATCACCGATCAAAGTGTAACGTTTTGTAGTCAGTGCGGTCAAAAAATTGAAAGTAAAACTGATCAATCAAATCAACCGTATCAAACAAATCCAACCTATCCAAACCAATCTAATTTTTCGCAGCCTGTGATAAAGGATAATCCATCCCATTTTGCAGGAGCCGTTTCTTGTTGTTTTCCAATTGTAGGTCTGATTTTATTTTTCATCTGGAAAGATGATAAACCAAAAAGTGCACAACTTGTTTGTTACTGGATGCTTGGTGGCGTAGCAGCATGGGTTTTATTTTACATCTTCTTTGGTTTTATAGGGATGGCGGGGTATTAAAAATTTTTTATTAGGGGGCGATACTTTTGAATCGATGTCCAACGTGCGGTAAAAAAAATCAGTGATGAGGCAACGTTTTGTCCTGCATGTGGTTCAAGCATAAAGCAAGAAGAAGATTCCTTTAAAACATTTAACTATACACACACAAA
>DNGE01000133.1:6203-6449 GCA_003486705.1 Bacillota bacterium | reverse complement strand
AGTATCCAATTTGGTTCAACGTTAACAATTGCTGATTTTTTATTACCGCATATCTTAAAAAGCTATATTAAAAAAAATCCGGAAACTAGATTAAATGTGATGGTTGAAAATACGACCCATCTCATATCAAAGTTAAAAAGTGGGGATATTGGATTTGCATTTATCGAAGGTTATTTTGATAAAAATGAGTTTTGTCACCATTTAATACAGAAGGATGAGTTCGTCCTTGCTGTTTCAAAAGATAGT
>DNGE01000133.1:5607-6005 GCA_003486705.1 Bacillota bacterium | reverse complement strand
AGTTAGCTACGCTTCAACATGTTAATCTAGAAACATTGCTGAAACAACGACTAATCATTCGTGAACAAGGCTCTGGAAGTCGGGATATTTTAGAAAAATTGCTAGCAAATTTAAATGAATCGATTGAAATATTTCCTAATGTTATGGAAATAGGTCAAATAAAGGCCATTAAAGAATTAGTCAAAGAAAATTTAGGTATTACCTTTATTTATAAGTCAGGGATAAAAGATGAACTCAAAAGCGGAGAGCTTGTTATCGTTGAGGTTGAAGATTTTAAGTTAGAGCGTGAATTTAACTTCGTCTACTTAAACTCAACGATGCACGAAGCAGAGTATTTAGCATTTTATCAGTTTGTTAAAGAAACATTAGAAGATATGTAAAAAGCACCCAAGGGTGCT
>DNGE01000133.1:0-5402 GCA_003486705.1 Bacillota bacterium | reverse complement strand
ATCGACACGCTAATGGCGTTTGTGGGTTTTCAAGTCCCGCTGTGTCGACTTCAACAATTTTATTAACGTTCATGCGATTCAATACATAATCAATTGGGATTTTGCTGTCAGAAATATCGGGAACTGAAACACTCCCTTCAAAACTAATCGTGTACGTCTTTCCTACTTCTAAATACTCATAAAATTCAGACTCAAGATGTAGTAGCACAGGTTCTGACTGAAACTCATTTGCAAGAACATAGGATGTCGCTCCGGTTTGATCTTGAAGTGATAACTTTTCAACAATTTGATACGTTGAAGCAAACTGACACGATTTTTTAACAAGACCGTCATCGGTAGCATTTGTTTTGGTACAAGCACTTAATAATCCCATACTTCCTATTAGCATTAGGCTAATCATTTGTTTATTCATAGTGAATTCCCCCTTGGATACTATTATTATAATGTTGGCTATTGGCTTAAACAATTACTAATACAATATGCGAGATGAATAAATTATCATGATAACGAAATGAGGTCACACCATCTTTTTATATGACGTCATTTGACCTAATAGATGAAAGAGAAACAAGGAAATGTCGTATATTAGGAAATATTGCGATTAAGATATGTTTAATAGCAATTATTAGTTACAAATGTTAAAATATGGGTAACGTTAGGTTTGTTTACCAAAGGTGGTTGTTAGACAGGTATCATTTAAAAGTTGCATTAATTCAACATAAGAATGTACCAAAGGAGACAGTAAAGAATTTGGAACTAGGATTGGATTATATGAAAGAATCAAAAGCTCTCGGTGCTGATCACGTTCTTTTTCTAAAAATGTGATCGAGTGGCTATGAACCACCGTTTCATGTGGCATGTAATAATTCGTTTGATGAAAAATATGAGTTAAAACGTCAACAATGGCTAGGTGAAGCGGTAGAGGAAGAAAGTTATTATGTAAAGTCTTTTCAAGACGAACCAAAAGTTTTAAATATTGGCGTCGTGATAACTTATTTATCAAAAGGTAAGACTGCACCACAAAATGCAGCATTAGTCATAAAACATACAGGTGATAGCTTATTGAAATATTCAAAAATTCATACGCGTGATTTTTCATTAGAAACGTTGCTTAAAAGTTAGAGTGAGTTTACATATCGCAAAGTTCTAGCGTACAACGATTTAACGAATTCAACAGTGAAAGAACCATTTATTAGAAAGGCTCTCAACTTACACTAGAAAATAGGGAGGGTCGTAATCAGTTAGAGGGGGAACATGCAATGAAACTAGAAAAGATTCGACATGTCATTAAACAAAACAAACCACTTAAAGTGACACTCATCATCTTTGCCATCTTAAGTGTAGCCTATTATTTATTATTATTTTTCACACCTGGCGCTAAATTTAATGAGACGTTTTTAAGTAGGCATGTCAAAAATGGGATGACTTCATATACGGGTTCTGACTATTACGGTGAGTATCGCATTACCGTAACACCTATTTTTAGTGAGGGCACAAAAGTAAACCAAGTGCGATTTGAGTTGCCAAGACAGATTGATCAAACCTACGAGGTGAGTTTTACGCCATTAGCTAATCGAGAATTTTATATTAATGAAATAAAGGATGAAAAAAACCAAATTCTTGAAGCCCCGTCAATGTTTCAAATGTCTACTGAAGTAGGATATGTCGATCCGTTTCCAACAAACTACACCGTTCCCTATTATATAATTGGAGATTTTGCGACCATGCAACATGATACGTTACGCGGAAACCCGGTTTTTCTCATTATAGGGGTAATGTTATTAATCGGTGGCATTATTGAGACGGTGAATCCACTGTTTTTCTTTAAGTTGAAATATATGTTTGATGTTCGCGACCCCGAACCAACAGATTTTTATATGTGGTGTCAAAAAATTGGAATCATAATTGGACTTAGTGCAGGTGTGATATGTTTAACCTTAGCTTTATTAATCTAGATTTAAAGGGGGCAAGTCATGAAAAAAATTCGTGAATTTATTTTGAAGCACCGCGCGTTACAAATAGTACTAATCATTTTAGGACTTGGCGTGCTTCTTTGGTATGGTCAGACGTTTACAATGGTTGGAATCAAGTATGAAGATACCTTTTTAAAACGGGTTGAAACAGCACAGGGATATAATTATATAGGCACTAGTTCTGAAGGTGAAATCACGGTCAGTGTTTCAAAAATTAAAAGTCATAACTCAGAAACTTTAGTCGAGTTTTATTTACCAAATAAGCTTTATCAATCTTATACAGTACAGTATCAGAATCGTAACAATCAGATTAGTGTTCAATCGATTAAAGATGAAACAGGGGCTATATTATTTACCGGAACTTACGTTTTAGAAGGTGGATTTTTACTATTAAACGATAACGACTTATATTGGGAGAGCCCACAATTTCACGTAGCAGACCAAGCGATATTTAATAAAGATTATCGTGTGCCACTTGTTTCAGTTTTAGAATTCGCTACGAATCAAAGCACCATTAGAGGTGTGTTTGAGTTATTCTTTGTGGGACTTATTTTAACGGTTAGTGGTGTGCTTGAATATTTGTACCCGATGTTTTTCTTTAAATTGAGATACATGTTTACGGTAGAAGACCCTGAACCAACAGACTTTTATATGATTGTTCAACGCATTTGCGTTATATTCTGTATTGTTTTGGGCCTATTATTGCTGCTAGCTGCCTTATATTATTAAGGTATGGCTAAATTTATAGGCTTTGATATAAGCCAACTAAAATAGAAAGGTGTGATTAAATTTATGTGGCAAGTATTAAAATTTATTGTGGGACTCTTGATTGCCATTGCAACGATTATATTTACCTTTTTTATTGTTGTTGCTGCATTAGGCGTTGCTGCAATTAGTATAATTGGAGTCTTGATTTTTGTCGTAATTCTTTTATTTACTATTCCGCTTGTGATCTTGTTTGTGAAGTTAACGGGGAAGGGGAGCGTGACGTGTTCTGTCGGGAAGAAGGCGTATACATACGGCACAAGTGAGCGAGATGAAGTGATTGATGTTGAAGTGGAAGAATGTAAAATAGACATCAAGTGATGTTATTTTTACGTTGTTTAATGCATATTTAATGTAAACAATGTCAGGTTTAGGCGAAAGTGTTGAAAACATTGCTATAATATGGTATTTATACAGAAAGGCTAAAATCAGGAGGGATGTTTGTGGGGAAATTTAATCTCTATGTTGCAATTGAATGCATTATTAATCATTTTAGAAATCGAAGAAGGCGTAACGATTAACCTTCTTCGATGCGGTTAGTGAGGGGGCATTGAAATGATTTCTTTAAAAGAAGTAAATAAAGATAATTTCTGGGAAGTTATAGATTTAAAAGTGAGTGATATTCAAGAAGATTATGTCTTATCAAATGCAATATCACTTGGACAAGCAAAAGTTCAGCCTGAGTGTCAGCCACTTGCAATATACGACGATGAAATATTAGTTGGTTTTTTGATGTATTGTTTAGATGTGGATGATCAAGAGTATTGGATTTATCGCATGATGGTGGATGAGCAATACCAAAATTCAGGTGTGGGAAAAGCGGCATTATCCCAGTTGATTGAGAGAATACAAGCAGACGAAAGTAAGCATCAGATATTTTTAGATGTGAGCTTAGATAATAAATCAGCGGTCTATTTATATAAAAGGTTTGGTTTTAAATTTACAGGTCAAGTCTTTGGAAAAGCACATGTCATGGTTTTAGAGTATTAAAAATAGAAATAAAAGATAAATAGTCATTGGGTTGGTGAAACGATATAACTGTATGAATTTAACATTTATAAACATGTGATTTGAAGTGTTTGTTAAGTTAAGCCAAATGATGTCAGTTCAACTGACTAAGACAGTCATAGATGTGGTGCTGCCTTTTGAAAATGAGTTTTTGATAACCAAATGGAAAAATCACGAAGTGGTTATATGTAGTTGTTATCTTTATTCGTAGAGCAAGGAAATACAAATCCGATACGCTTCTTAACTATTTATTTTATATGATGTGGAAAGTTAACTTATTTCGAACACGAATTTGATGAGGTTTTGGGTTATAATTACAATATGTCAATCAATTTAGTGGAAGAGGAACGAATTCCAGTTGATAATTTTAGATACATTTACTCATTAGCTAATTATGAAAATGACGATAAACGTCATAGCGGTAAAATTTGTGGATCGTTGAATCGTAAACATCCTATTACGGTAAGCGATGTAGTGTATGAGTTGATTCAACATTTGTTATGCATTGTTTAGTGCCAATCAAAACGTTTGACAGGACGACTTCAGAAGTTTTCCCAGTCAAAGGGTTGAATAAAATTAGTGGGTGGGTAGTAAGTTCTATCATTTTGAGATAACGAGGGGATCAAATGCAATTAAGAACGGATCAGTTGTTCATACGGGAAGCAACACAGCTTGATGCACCACTGCTTTGTCAATGGTGGAATAATGGTGCTGTCATGGCACATGCTGGTTTTCCGAACGGTTTAGGTACAACGGTAGATGAGATTATTGAAAAAATTGAGCAACAAGATGAGTTTTGCAAACGACTTATCATGATGGTGGACCAATGTGCAATTGGTGAAATGATTTATAAAATTCATGATCAAGTGGCTGATATCGGGATTAAAATTTGCGTCTTTACGTTCCAAGAAAAAGGATATGGTACGGAGGCGCTACACTTACTGCTTCAATATTTATTTGCGGAGCTAGGTGTTGAAAAAGTGATCGTTGATACGAATTTGGAGAATAAGCGTGCTCAACATGTTTATGAGAAGGTTGGGTTTAAAAAGGTGTCAATCCGCATGAATTCGTGGCGTAATCAATTAGGACAATTACAGTCGTCGGTACATTATGAAATAAAAAAACAGGATTATACAGGACGTTTGGCTTAAAAAGCAGACATTTAACATATAATGAATAGGAAGATGTTCATTAAAGGAGATGGGTGTATGTTTGATTTTTTGCAAACTGCGGTTATTCCGTGTGGTGTCCTTTTGAGTTTAACGCTTTTGTTTTTGGGCCTTTATCGTTTGTATGATATGCCTAAAATGTTGTTGAAAGATGTGTTGAAAATTAAAAGTGAGTGGGTCATTTGCTTTTTGATAATCGCCATTCCTTTTGTGATAGGTTGGTGTTTGAGTTATTTTATAAACTTAAATATTCAACTGTTTCATGTGCAACTAAATGTTGTTGTTTGTTTAACGCTTGCTTGTATTTGGAGTTTAATTTATCGCTATGTGACGTCGACGTTAATATAAAAAGTTCCTAGTCGGAACTTTTTTTTAGGTTCATAAGAACTTAACTTTCTGAGTTGCAGCGTTGCGTAAATGCCGATAAGGTAGTCATAAGACAATTAGAAATCCTAAAATGAAGATAGAACACGTGGGACTTATCAAC
>DNGE01000033.1:1508-3922 GCA_003486705.1 Bacillota bacterium | reverse complement strand
GCAGGCGAATATGTCTTAACGTATTCGGTAACAGATAGTGAAGGATTAACAACATCAAAAGAACGTATCATTATCGTCAAAGAAATTGAAACAGAAGCGCCAGAATCAACGGTTGATTTTGGTGTTGGTGAAGGAATAGAATGGCCATCTCAAGTCAATGCGCCATACATTGATATGGTGTCATGGATTACAACACCAGGTTATACAAATAATGGAGCGCCAAATTTAGTTAAGATTGCACAAGACACAGACGTGTTATTCTACAATCTTGGATTTATCCAAGCCACAGGTGGCATTGATAATGGCATTATTAACTGGGGATGGGGTGGACACGCCGTATTAAGTGAGCGTGATGCAACTAATTCTCAGTATTTAGGCATTAAACAATCGATTCGTGAACTTCGTGAGTTAGGTGGAGATGTTACGATCTCATTAGGTGGATTAAATGGAATTGCCTTCTGGGAAGTGACGCAAGATGTTGAAATTTTAACGAATACGTACCGCGAATTAATTAATGGTTATGGATTAACAAGATTAGATTTAGATATTGAAGGTGCAGCACAAAATAAAGCACATAATGCTGCAAATGCAAAAGCCATTAAAAAAGTTCAAGATGAAACAGGTGTTAGCATTGTCTTAACGTTACCTGTGTTACCAAGCGGGTTAACGCAAGTGCAATTAGATGTGTTAGAAGTGTATTTAGCTGCAGGTGTTGATGTTGAAATCGTTAATGTGATGACAATGTGCTATGGAGAAGGAACGTTATTACCGGGTGAAAACTATGGAACGGCTTCTTTAAGAGCAATTGATAATACAAAAGATCAAGTTCAAGAATACTTCAAAACATATGCAGGTATTGAATTAAGTGATGAGGAAGCTTATCGTAAATTAGGAACAACACCATCTATTGGATTTGAAGGATCAGCTCATCCAGTCTTTACAACAGAGTGGGCAGAACTAGTCGTGAATCATGCGATTGAGCGCGGAATCGGAATGACATCATTCTGGTCAATGAACCGCGATGCAATGCTTGAATCGAACACAGGTGTATCAACACAATATGAATTTACAAACATCTTTAAATCATTCGGAGCTGAAACAGGTCCAGCACAAAATGTAGCGCCAGTACTAAAAGGAATCACAAATGTGACCTTAACGGTTGGAGATTTATTTGACCCATTCGCTGGTGTTAGCGCAAGTGATAAAGAAGATGGCGATTTAACAGCTTCGATTGTGTTAGAAGGTGAAGTCAACACACAACTCACAGGAGAGTACGTGTTAACGTATTCGGTAAGTGATCGTGAAGGCTTAACAACAACTGCTACACGTATTATTACTGTAAAAGAAAAAGAAAATAAAGCTCCTGTTATCAGCGGGGTAAAAGATACAACGATTACCCTTGGGGAAGTCTTTAATGTTTTAGACGGTGTCACAGCTTATGATGAAGAAGATGGTGATTTAACGAGCTCAATTGTTGTAGAGGGATCAGTTGACTCAAATGTAGGAGGGCGCTATACGTTAACATACTCAGTTACGGATAGTAAAGGCTTAACAACAGTCGTTAACGTCGTGATTACAGTTAAAGATCCTAATGCTGATACGTTTGATCTGACAAAAGTTTATTTAGCAGGTGATACGGTTATCTTTAATGGGGAAACGTACACAGCGAAATGGTGGGTTCAAGGCGAGTACCCTAATGAATCAGCTGCATGGGAAAAAGAAGTGACGCAAAATGAAGATGGAAGCATCACTTATGAACCAGGTATGATTTTTAATGGGGGAGAACTTGTATCGTACAATGGACAACTATATCGTGCGAAGTGGTGGACAAATACAACCCCAGGATCAGATTCATCATGGGAATTAGTATCAGGAAATCAAAATAATGATGACGGATTAGACATTCCAACTTATGTTGCTGGAACGGCTTATACACAAGGTCAACAAGTCATGTATAACCAAAACGTTTATGAAGCGAAATGGTGGACAAACACATTGCCTGGTAGTGACGACTCATGGAAAATAATATCTAACTAACAAAAAAACTTCTTTTATCGTGTGGATGCTTCTTTTATGCCACGATAAAGGGAGTTTTTTCTAATATAAAAGCAACTAGTTAGATTGAAGCGACGAAAAGGTCACTTGTAAAAATTGGTCTAAATTTGTATATTAGAAGTAAGTTTTATAAATATAGGTAAAAAAATACAAGTGAGGGATATCATGTTAGGTGGATTTTTAATCGGATTAATGATGACATTAACAACGATTAGTGATGTAAAACTTTATGGAATTGAAGATAATGTGACCTTATATATAGGAGCTGATATTCCAATAAAAGCAGAAGTAAACCCTGCTGAAAAAAATGATTTAATTCAGTGGATTTTAAACAATCCGACCTATTTAAATATTAAAGA
>DNGE01000033.1:812-1196 GCA_003486705.1 Bacillota bacterium | reverse complement strand
AACAACTTCAGATTTTAAAGTGACAACAGGCATGCAGCCGATTAAACAATACGGAATAAATCATAAGACATTTCAAGTAGAAGTTAATCCAAATTTATCTGCTGCTAAAAAAGAGGAAGCACTAAAACAGTACTTACTCGCCATAAAAAATGAGGGAACCGTAACGGTCAAAAAAGAATCACTGTTTGATAACTATTGGCTTTATTCACTCTCAATAGCAGGATATTCAAATCGAGCCGTTGAAGTTAGAATTGATAAACGAGATGCATGTAGTCAAAAACTAATGAATTTATTAGAAAATATCTCACAACTCACAGACGAGTCTATTCAACAAGAAAACGAAGATTTCAAACAAGAAGTAGAGACAAATCAAAACACAAATCA
>DNGE01000033.1:0-595 GCA_003486705.1 Bacillota bacterium | reverse complement strand
ATCAAAACACAAATCAAAATGAGTCAAATAACAACCTAGACAACTCAGAGAGTAGTCAACCGAATAAAGAATCGAGCACGGGCACGAATCAAGGGGGTACTGAAAACAACGGGAATAAGCCCAATGTTGAAAATTTAAACTCCACACCTGATATAAATCAAACGACAACGAGCAATCCGACTTCTAATGAAGATGTTGCACTTGACTTTGAAAAAATTAAAGATAGTTTTTCAACCGTTGATGGAATAACTGGAACAGGAACAGAGCATGACCCATTTCAACTGAGCTATGATTTGCTGCTAACACAAGCTAACTTGCTTCGCTATTTGAAAATAGCTTGGGGACAAGAAGGTTTGAAGCTTGAACAGGTGACAGAGGAAATTGGATTTACACGATATAAAATGAGGTTTATGTCTCAAGGACTTGGAAGTGCAAATGAATTTTATATTGAACTAATAATTCCAACAGACAATCAGAATGTCACAACAGAACAAAATTCAAACTCTGACGTAATTGAAATGGATTTAAATGAAGAGACACTAAGTGTATTTGAAAATACAAAAGAAATGGCGTATTCATCCGTTATTAGTTTAAA
>DNGE01000034.1:2130-5559 GCA_003486705.1 Bacillota bacterium | reverse complement strand
GTTAATTGACGCTTGTTTTTCTTCCAAATTGGAATCATGCTGTTGATTGTTTTTTCTTCTGTTACCTCTTCATATTCATCTTCAGACCCATCTTTTAATTGAGATGTTGTCACATCCATTTTAATTGGGTAGCGAATGAAATCAGAGTATTTTTTAATGATTGATTTTAAATGATAGTCATTTAAGTACTCATCAAAGTTTTCATCTTCTGTGCTTTCCTTCACGTGTAAGATAATATCTGTTCCGACTGTAGCTTTTTCACACTCAGTGATTGTATATCCATCAACACCTTCAGATTCCCACTTGTAAGCAACATCGCTTCCTAATGCACGAGAAATAACCGTTACTTGATCAGCCACTAAGAATGATGAATAGAATCCAACACCGAATTGTCCAATGATTTCATGACCATCTTCAATGTCTGTCTCTTTTTTAAATCCTAAAGACCCACTCTTCGCAATAACCCCTAAGTTTTCATCTAACTCATCTTTTGTCATTCCGATTCCCGTATCTGATAACGTAATCGTGCGGTTTGTTTCATCTACTGACACTTTAATAAAGTAATCTTCTTTATTAAATGTTAAGTTCTCATCTGTTAACGTTTTATAATAAATTTTATCAATCGCATCTGACGCATTTGAAATTAATTCGCGTAAGAAAATTTCACGATGTGTATAAATAGAATTAATCATTAAGTCTAATAATCGTTTTGATTCTGCTTTAAACTGTCTTTTTTCCATATTCAGATCTTCCTTTCAAACTAGTTCCCTGTTTAGTTGTTAGCACTTAAATAAGTCGAGTGCTAATGTTTATATTAATTTTATATCATACCTAAAATATCATGTCAACAAACTATATTTATAAAAATTGTAAAATCCTATCACAATCGCCAATCAATTCTTGGCATCACTCATTAAAAAACCAGAAGACATTATCTTCTGATTTTTTAATGACTTTATTTGTTTTGAGCCATCACACCAACAAGTTTATGTGGCACGTACGGTTCTTCTAAATACGTCATTTCTTCATCACTTAACGTCACACCGATTGCTTTAATTGCTTCCTCAATATGCGTCATTTTTGTTGCCCCCACAACGGGTGAAGTCGTTTTAGACAGTAGCCAACCAAGTGCAATCTGAATACGTGTCATCTGTTTTTGCTCTGCAAGCTTTGCAACCCGCTCAACAATGATTTTATCTTGCTCTGCTGTTAAATCATATTTACCTTTAGCATACGTATCTTCTTCTAGGCGTTTCGTTGTATCAGCCCAATCTCTAACTAATCGACCTGATGCCAATGAACTATACGGCGTCATCGCAACATTACCATCCTTACAGCACGGCACCATCTCACGTTCTTCTTCCCTAAACAACAAATTGTAATGGTTTTGAATGGAGACAAACTGACTAAAGCCTCTATGTTTTGCGATTTGATTCGCTTTTTCAAGTTGCCAAGCAAAACAATTCGAAATGCCAATATAACGTATTTTCCCTAATAAAACTTGCTCATGTAAAGCTTCCAAAACATCTTCAATTGGAGCTGAGTCATCCCACATGTGACAAATATATAAATCAATATAATCTGTTTCAAGATTAGCCAAACTTTGATTTAGCATATTAACAATATGTTCTTTAACAGTAACCTTACATTCAATTTCCACTTTACTTCGTGGTGGAAACTTCGTTGCAATCACAACCTCTTCCCGCTTCACTAATTTTTTTAACGCGGCACCCAAATATTTCTCACTTGTCCCATTTTGATAACCAATCGCCGTATCAAAAAAATTAATTCCTTCATCAATCGCTTTTTTAATAATTTCAAACGATTGCGCTTCATTTAGTGTCCACGAATGCATCCCTTGCGTTGAATCACCAAACCCCATACATCCTAGACAAATTCTAGAAACCATTAAATCTGAGTCGCCTAACTTAATATACTCCATTACCCCACCCCTATTTTTATTTTTTTCCATTTATAATTATTATAATATATTTTAGATAAATAATCCCTCACTTTGATAACGCTTTAATCGTTAAAACAATACTTCTCATAAATAGTTGACATCATCACTTCCAAAAAACCTAGCGATTTATACAACTGAATGGCTGGATTATCAAGTCCTGTTAAGAGTGTAATCTCATGTGCATGATGCTCGTGGCACCAGTTAAACAAATAATATAGTAGTGACGTTGCAACACCTTGGCGACGTACCTTTGGATTGACAACAATGTATTCTAAATCGACTTTTTCATTGTTGATAAGTGACCAACTCATGACTCCTAAAACATGTCCTTGCGAATCTTTAGCACAAACCATTTCAAAACCTTGTTCTAATAATTCTTCCATTCGCTCTGTGTGCCCATCCCAATAAAAAGCCTCATCTAATAAATGAAACATACTCACTATTTCAGAAATCTCTATAATGGGATGAATATCAAAGTTTGAAGGTCCATTCTCTACGTCTAAAACGATTCTTTCCATTTGAAGTTGCGATTCTTTTTTACACCATTGTATTTCTTCAAGACACTCGCGTAGTAACGTATTCTCACTTGAAATCACTGCTTCAATCTTATTAACACCACGCACACAACACGTCTCAAGTTTTTCAACAACGTTCTTCATATATTTCTTTTGGTGATAAACAGGCGCTAGTATAGGTCCAAAAAGCATCGCCTCACTATCGCCTTCTGTATAAAACAATCCCCCTATCCCAATAATTTCTTCCTCATGAACAATTAGATTCAAGCAGTTTTCTATTGTATTTTCAAACACCTTTAACTCTTTAATAATTTCATCCATAGACTCGCAATTTGGATAACCAAGCAGCATCCCTCTACTTTTTAGCAGCTCATTGATAAACATAAAATCTTTTGGTGAAACTTTTCTAAACGTTAAGTTAGGTTTCAATGTTCTCACCTCCAAGGTTTCAGTTTTAACATGGGCATTACAACATATTTTATCCTTTATTTTGAATAATCGTTTATAGGCAAATCAAAAAGGTCATTTGCAATGACCTCTCTAGTTGCTAAATTGAATCTTTTTGTTGACGCTGCATCCAATAGAAAATGGGTAAATAAATAGCTATGGGTATAAGTGTCTCTCTATACGATCAACTATATCAAATGGACTATCTAAAAAGAGAGCATGAATTACTTCGTAAATAAAACCCCATAAAAAGATGAAACCAGAAAATAAAACTGCCATTTTAAAAAACAAAAGCAGTCTATCCCTTAAATACGGATTAGACTGCTTTTATCATAACACTTTATTTAAAGTATGGTCTCGACGGTTACCCGTTCATGTCTTCACTCAACGCCCACGAAATAAATTCAAAAATCTGCTGTTCAATGAGCACATGGTGAATGGATTGACATTCATCAGATTGGATCTGATAACCGTGTGCGACTTTATTTCGTAAGACTCTAAGTT
>DNGE01000034.1:0-1867 GCA_003486705.1 Bacillota bacterium | reverse complement strand
CCGGTTAATCATATCAACGAGTCGCAAACGCGTGTCAGTTTCATGACCACGTGTTGTCATTAGCTTTTTCAACTCAACTTCTAAGACATTAAAATAATTCAAGGCAATCCCATTGTACGATAAAAACTCTTGTCCATTTTCACGGCACTCAAATTGTTTCTGTGTTTCAATGGCTGTTGCTAAACTATTAATACTATATTCTTCAAACTGCGGATATTTTGTTTTTAGAATGCTGACTTGATTGTAAAGCTCATCTAAAGCATGCCAAAAAGGGAAAATAATAAAATGTTCCTTTAAATTATATTTCTCTTTGCTATCTTTATATCTCACCTCAAGGTTAGCTAAAACATCACCGTAACCGACATAAACGTCTAATCCAGAAATTAGTTTCTCTTGCATCCCTTCAAATAACGCCACATAGACAACTTCGAAGCAGACTTTTATCGCACCATAGTCAATGCCTTCGTAGTCAGTATTTTTCATGCCATATTCTAATAAAATACTTTGCATTTGCGTTTTTAACAAGGCACGTTCTGTCGTGTTTAACATGTACTGTTTGTTATAGCATAATCGTTTGCTTTGCTTAAGTTCTTGCTTTGTTAACTCACCCTTAAATTGATTTAACACTTGCTCATATTCAGTGATCGGATTCATCGCAAAGTCTTTTAAAGCATCTGCTATAGTCAAAATTACTTCATCTTCATGTACGCCACTCGCCAACATCTCAACCATTTCTTTTAAGACGACTAAAACACAAGCCTTCGGGCCATCTAAAACTGTTATGTCATTAAAATCAATCGTCAACACGTCATCACTCATGTGGACTACTTTATTTTTTTCCTTATTTGATTGTTGAACTTGTCTTGCTAGTTTTTGCTTTTGCTTCTTTTGTGCTTTACTGGCCACACTAATCTCTCCAATACTATACCATCGTTAATTCTAACAACTGCTCGATGGCCTCAACCACACCATTTTCATCATTACTTTTTGCGCTAAAACGCGCCACTTTCTTTAAATCCTCATGTGCATTTTCCATCGCATAACTATGGTACACACTCTCCATCATCTCTAAGTCATTTAAATAATCACCAAAGGCTGCCGCTCTCTCATGCGCAATATCAAACATGTCGCGAACTTTATTAATCGCAACCCCTTTATTTGCCCCTTTTGCTGTAATATCGAGCCAAATTTGACCTGATACTGTCACCTGTAAATCTTCTTTATAGTCATTGAAATAATGATTGCTATTACTTTCTGAACCTAAAAAATCACACAGCGTAACTTTAAGCACCTCATCCTCTACAACCTCAAGATTCTCAACGATTTCATAACGCTCATAGTATTTCTCAACTTCAGCAATGAATTTCTTGTCATTCACTTCAATATAAGCGGCTTTTTTCCCACATAAAATCACAAACGCCTCTTTAACTTGGCGTCCAATTGCAATTAATTCATTCGCTATTTGACGATCAAGGGCATTCACAAAGACCTCTTCACCTTTATAAACAACAAACGTTCCGTTTTCAGCAATAAACATCATGTCGTCTGCTACCGCTTCAAAACGTTTCGCCAAATTAAAATACTGACGACCACTTGCTGCAGCAAAAATAATATTTCGCTGCTTTAATTTTTCAAATGTCTCATAAAAACTTGGATGAATCTCATTCTTACTATTTAATAATGTCCCATCCATATCTGTTGCTATAAATTTAATCATTGTTAACCCCTCCCTATTTTGATTTTATTATACCACACCCACCTCATTTCGTTACAAATAATGGTAATAACTTCTGAACCTTAAAATAAAGAAAATGGCAAGTCCAAACGTTAAGCATTCTGCAATCGGTACAGATAGCCAAACACCATT
>DNGE01000009.1:2897-11321 GCA_003486705.1 Bacillota bacterium | reverse complement strand
ATATAAAGCGCAAGAACGTGCGCACCAAAAGGAGTGAAGACAATGACTGAATGTGCATTATGTCATAGAAACGACGTAACGTTAACGAAACATCACGCCTTACCCAAAGAAGAAGGCGGAAAAGAAAATGACATTATTTTAATTTGTACGGACTGTCATCGACAAATTCATGCATTATATACAAATAAAGAGTTAGCCATTCGATTGAACACAGTCCAAACGCTTTTAGAAGATGAGCAACTAAAACGATTTTTTAAGTTCATTCGGAAGCAACCTAATAGTAAAAAGGTACGGGTTAAGAAGTCGAATGACATATTTAGAAAAAAATAAACATAATTAGTATAAAAAAAGTTATATTTTATTAAAAACTAGAATAAAATCTAACAAAATGGAAGGGGGAAAGAGAGGGGGGATTAATAAGCCTTTTTATTTTTTGCCACAGTGAGACACAATAAAAACACATGATATACACAATAAAAACACTTCAAATACACACAAAAAACAAAATAAAACGTTTTTATTTTAAAAACCCCTTTACTTTTCCATTAAGTGGAAATATAATACTCGTAAGCATCACACGAGAGAAAAGTGATGACTATAAGGAGGGACCAAAATGAATAAGAAATTATTATTAGCGGTTGCTGCCTGTGGGGTAGTTGTCGGGGGATGCAGTAATACTGCAGATGACAACACAGGTACAAACACAGACAATCAAGGAACAGATGAGGAAGTAGTTTATCGAAATCCATATAACTATATTTTCTCTTCAGACCCAGTAACATTAGACTATGTTTACAGTTATCAAGCGATTGACAATGAACACACAACAAACTTTGTTGATGGATTACTTGAACATGATCGTTATGGAAATTTAGTTGGAGCGTTAGCAACAGATTACACAGTAAATGATGATGCAACAGTATTTACATTTAATATTCGTGAAGGCGTTAAATGGGTAACGGACGAAGGTGTAGAATACGCTGATGTAACAGCACATGACTTCGTAACAGGTTTACGTCATGCGGCGGAATTTGATTCACAAACATTATATTTAGTTCAGTATACAATTAAAAATTTAGATAAGTACGTAAATGGTGAAGTATCATGGGAAGAAGTAGGAGTTAAGGCAGTAGATGATTATACATTAGAGTATACATTAGAAAAATCGACACCTTACTTCCATACAATTTCAACATACGCAATTTTAATGCCTGTTAATCAAGAATTCTTAGAGTCAAAAGGTGATGGATGTAAATTAGGTGCTGCTGATGCCGAAACTTGTGAGTTTGGTAAAGTACAACCAGATGGTATCTTATACAATGGTGCATATTTACTTAAAAACTTCACTTCTAAATCAGTTATCGAATATGAAGCAAATCCAAGTTATTGGGATGCTGAACATGTATATGTACCAAGCGTGAAATTAGTGTACTACGATGGATCTGATCCAGATAGCATCTTCACTGCATTTGATAATGGTGAATTCTCAGCTGCACCAGTTTACACAGATAATGCGGCTTTCTATGCAACAGCAAAAGAAAAATATGGAGATAATATTTATGTTAGTCGTACCACATCAACAACATTCTGGATTAGCTGGATTTTAGATCGTAACCAATATACATCACCAGCAGATCCTAATACTGATGTGTCTACTCAAACGGATAAGCAAAAAGCTGATACAGCTTTAGCAAAACAAAATAAATCTTTCCGTCAAGCGGTATTACGCGCAATTGATACAGCTACTGGTAATGCTCAATATGTTGGAGAAGATTTAAAAGAAAACCGTTTACGTAATATGTTAACACAACCAGATTTCGTATTAAAAAGTGATGGAACATTATACGGTACACTTGTTTCAAATGCATTAACTGAGATTAACTCAGACTTATATCCATCTGGATTTGATACGAGTGATGGACACGCAGCTTACTTTAACGTTGATCAAGCAAAAACGTTAATGGAACAGGCGAAAGCAGAATTAGAAGCTGAAGGTGTTGAATTCCCAGTTCAACTTGATGTTATTGCAAATGGTGAAAGTGAAAAAGGTGTTAAATTTGCTCAAGCTGTTATTAAGTCAATTGAAGATTCTATTGGTGAGTATGTAGATGTGAATATTATCCTTTCAGACTCAACAAATATGGACACAATGAAAGCACCTAACCAAGTTAACAGTGATTTATATATTAATGCAGGTTGGGGACCAGACTATGGGGATCCAAAAACATATGTTGACATTTTAGATCCAGATAGTGGAGATATGTTAAAATACTTCGGTTTAGATTGGACTGGAAGTGAAGTTGGAGATGACGCAGCAGTTAAGGAAGCTATTGGTTTATATGAATTCCAAGCATTAAAAGATGCTGCTGATGCAGTTGTTGATGATAATGATAAACGTTTTGAGTTATACGCAAAAGCTGAGGCATATTTATTAGATAATGCTTATTTCTTACCATCAATTACTCAAGGTGGAGGCTATGCTGTATCAAAAGTTATTCCTTATACTGTACCTTATGCTGCTTATGGTTTATCTGATGCAAAATATAAAGGAATGCAAGTGTCAGATGAAGTTATTACATCAGCTGAACGTGATGCATTAAAAGCAGAGTGGGAAGCAAATTTAGGTAAATAATTATTTTAGATATGCTCTGAAAGATTAGGGCGAAGCCCTAATCTTTTTGCATATCGTTTTTAACAAAGGGGGAGAGGCAATGAAACGTTATTTAGTATTAAGATTTATTCGTTCTTTATTTTCTATCTTTATGGTTGTTACCATTGTATTTGCAATGATTTATTCCTTTATTCCGCGTGATCGTGTGTTCTTTTCCGATCCACTCATTGGAAAGCTTCAGAAAAGACCAGACGATTATGCTAAGTACCAGTATAATACGTGGGAAAAATTAGGTTACTTAGAGTATGAAACAATTAATGAATATTGCGAGGGGCTGTATGGAGCAGCTACTGATGCTTATTCAAGCTGTATTTTATCCGATTCAACAGACACAACTGAGTTTACATCAGAATACACAAAAAAAGGATTTACAGTAGAGTTATTACCTGAATCGGGGCTTGCTTATGCATATCGTGAGACTCCTATTTTAACCCGTGTATTTAAATGGTGGGGAAGCTTAATTAGTTTTGATCATCCATATAAAGTACAAGATGATACAAATGTAACATTAGAACGTAAAGTGTATATTGGAAAAGACCATAACAATCGATTGGCTTTAATGTGTTCAGGTTGTGAAAGTAAATATTTAGTATACTTTAATGGTAGTTTTCCTTATATTCACCAAAACTTTATGACATTTAGTTTAGGATATTCTTATCCAACTTACTCTGGTGAAGAAATATTAGATGTTATTGGAGATAGTCAAGGTGCTAAAGATGCATCTGAAATTACGTTACCAAATGGTACGACAGCAAATTCAGCGTTAAATTTATATTCATGTCAATATAAGTCGCAGTTAGATAATATTGATCAAAAGCAATTTATCGATAATTATGCAAATTGTAAAACATTTAAAGAAGATCCATCCATGATGGGGATTTCATTTACAATTGGGGTTATTTCAATCATCTTAGTATACTTTTTAGCTATTCCAATCGGTGTGCAAATGGCAAATCATAAAGGAAAGTTAGTCGATAGAATAGGGAACTGGTACATTGTGTTTATGATGGCAATCCCATCTCTTGCTTATATCAGTTTAGTTCGATTTATCGGAAGTAAATATTTTGGGATGCCGGGTATGTTCCCAATGCTTGGATCAAGTGATTGGCGTTCATATGTTTTACCTGTTATTTCATTAACACTAGGTCAAGCTGCAGGGTTAATGATGTGGACACGACGATATGTTGTAGATCAATCAAATATGGATTATGTGAAGTTTGCGAAAGCAAAAGGGTTATCAAATAATGAAATTTTCAATCGTCATATTTTAAGAAATGCGATTGGACCAATTGTTCACGGAATTCCAGGCTCTATTATTTTCTGTATAGCAGGGGCTTTAATTACTGAAGCTGTTTATGCGATTCCTGGAATGGGTAAAATCTTACCTGATTCAATTGCCGTGTATAATAATTCAATGGTTATTGGAATTACGTTTATGTTTACAACACTTGCTATTATTTCGGTGTTTTTAGGTGATATTTTATTAACCATTGTCGATCCGCGAATAAGTTTACATGATAAAGGGGGGCGTCGTTAATGAGTGCATCTAATTTTAAATTTGTAACACACGATAAATTCGAATCAGAACGAATTGCAGCGCCACATTATTCATACTGGAAATCTGTTGGACGTGCATTCTTTTCTAAAAAAATAACGGTATTTTTACTAATTGTTGTCGTTGTTTTATCATTAATTGCACTGATACAACCTATCTTATCAGGCTATGATCCACAAGTAGTTCCAAATATTAACGATGCTAGTATGCGTTTTCAAGGGCCATCGGCTCAATATCCATTTGGGACTGATGATGTCGGAAACTCAGTATGGGATGTTGTATGGGCTGGAACAAAAACATCAATTACGATTGGGTTTGTTGTGACATTTGTGAATGTCGTTATCGGGGTAATTGTTGGTGGTATCTGGGGAATTTCAAAAAGTTTAGATAAGTTTATGATTGAAGTTTACAATATTATTAACAGTGTGCCATACATTCTAATTGTAACGGTACTGATGTACATGCTTGGACGAGGATTTTGGCAACTAATTTTTGCAATGTGCTTAACGGGATGGTTAGGTGTTGCATACTTTATTCGAACACAAGTTATGATTATTCGAGATCGTGAGTACAATTTAGCCTCAAAATGTTTAGGAACACCACGGTTACGTTTAGTGACTAAAAATATATTGCCATATCAATTATCGGTAATTATGACGATTGTCTCACGTGAAATTCCTTCAGCTATTTCAACAGAGGTGTTCTTATCATATTTAGGAATTGGATTAAAGACAGATGTGCCATCTCTTGGGCGTATGCTTAGTAAATATGCCAATTACTTTAATGGATATCCACATTTATTTTGGGCACCAGTAATTGTATTAGCGATTATTTCGGTATCGTTGTATGTGATCGGTCAAGCATTAGCAGATGCAGCAGACCCACGTACACATATGTAAGGGGGAGTGTTACATGAGTGAGAAAAAAGTTGTATTATCCGTAAAAGATTTAGAGATAAAATTTAGGGTTCGAGAACGATTTTTAAATGCTATCAGAAATATTTCATTGGATTTACATGAGGGCGAAACTTTGGCTATAGTCGGTGAGTCAGGGTCAGGGAAATCAGTATTAATTAAATCATTTACAGGAATGCTTGAATCTAATGGAGAAATTACTGGTGGAAGTATCACATTTGAGGATCATGATATTAGCCAATTAAAAAAAGATAAAGAATGGGAAAGTATTCGTGGAGCGAAAATTGCAACAGTCTTTCAAGATCCGATGACATCATTGAATCCTGTTCGAACAATTGGCTATCAAATCTCGGAAGTTATTATTAAACATCAAAAGGTAAATAAAAAAGAAGCGAAAACAATCGCACTCCAATTAATGGAGAAAGTCGGAATTACAGATGTTGAACGACGTTATAACGATTATCCACACCAGTACTCAGGTGGGATGAGACAACGTATTGTTATTGCTATTGCTTTAGCTTGTCGACCTAAAATACTAATTTGTGATGAACCAACTACAGCGCTTGATGTAACTATTCAATCTCAAATTTTACAATTAATTAAGGACTTACAAGTAGAGTATGGATTTACAACTGTCTACATCACGCATGATCTTGGTGTTGTTGCAAATGTTGCAGACCGTGTTGTGGTAATGTATAGTGGTCAAATTGTAGAATATGGAAGTGTTGAAGAAGTATTCTTTGAACCAGCCCATCCTTACACTTGGGCATTACTTTCTTCGTTGCCACAACTTGGTACAAAAGGGGAAGAACTGTATTCAATTGATGGAACACCACCATCACTTTATAATAAAATCGTAGGAGATGCCTTTGCACCACGTAATCCTTATGCTATGCAAATTGATTATGAAGAGGAGCCACCATTTTTTGAACTGTCTCCAACACATTATGCAAAAACATGGTTGTGCGATTCGCGTGCACCTAAAGTGGAGCGTCCAAAAGCGATTCAAAATTTACATGAAAAGCTAGTTAAAATATACGCTCCGATTCAAGGAGGGGTGAAGTAATGTCGGAAAAAGAAGTCTTATTATCGGTTAAAGATTTAGAAATAAAATTTAAAAATTTCACTGCTGTCACAGATGTGAATTTTGATATTTATAAAGGGGAAACCTTCTCGTTAGTAGGCGAATCTGGGTCAGGGAAAACAACGATTGGACGTGCAATTGTACGAATTAATGAAACATCTAAAGGTGATATTGTTTATAAAGGACAAAAAATCAATGGGAAAATCGGAAAACATTTGAATCGTGAAATGGTCAAAAAGATTCAAATGGTATTTCAAGATCCAGCAGCGTCTCTAAATGAACGCGCAACGATTGACTACATTATTTCTGAAGGTTTATATAATTTTAAATTGTATCAAAACGAAGAAGATCGTAAAAGCAAAGTGTTAAATGCATTGGAATCTGTTGGTTTATTAGCAGAACATGCAACACGTTACCCACATGAGTTCTCAGGTGGTCAACGCCAACGTATTGGGATCGCACGTGCAGTCGTAATGGAACCGGAATTTATTATTGCAGATGAACCAATTTCAGCCCTTGATGTTTCGATACGTGCACAAGTGTTGAACTTATTGAAAACTTTACAGCGAGATAAAGGATTAACTTATCTATTTATTGCTCATGATTTATCGGTTGTACGTTTTATTTCAGATAGAATAGCTGTTATTCACAAAGGACGAATTGTGGAATTAGCAAGTGCTAATGATTTATTTGAAAATCCACTTCATCCTTATACAAAATCATTATTATCGGCTATACCAATACCAGATCCAGTCCTAGAAAAAAATAAACAATTAGTCGTTTATACAGGGGATGAACATGACTATCGTGTAGATAAACCAAAGTGGGCTGAAATTACACCAGGTCATTTTGTGTGGGCAAATGAAAAGGAATTGTTAGAGTATAAGAAACAGATAAAGTTCAAATAATGAATGTTTAATACTAGCTGCTAAATTGGTTGATAGCACTGTGACCCCCTTTATGGTGTTATCAACTGTAAGCATATATATAGAAAGAGCATAGGTGTCTAGCCTATGCTCTTTCTATATATAATGGTGTAGAATTTGAATATATTTAAGTTGTTTTACATAAGCATGTAGTAATGCTTAATGATGGCATCTAATACAAAAAGGGGGATTAATATGGCACAACAAGATACAATAAACCAATCAAATATGATAGGTGAAAATTACAAAGATACTTTAGCTGTAATGGTAGGGGAAAACAATGCATTTTATTTACAGCAATTTATTAAAGTTGAAGCAGGCGGCCTAGGGGGGATTACGTTTTTAGGAATTATTTGGCCTGTATGGTTTATATATAGAAAAATGTATGTAGAATTTTTGGCGACGATTGGAACGTTCATTCTGTTAGGAGTATTTAATCCCTATCTGCTACAGTGGGTTAGTGTATTTACTACAATTATTTATATGTTAAGCGGTAGAAAATTGTATTACTATTCAATCTTGCGCAAGCTTAATGAAAATAAATTAACTGGTGTTAAATTACATCAAAATGAAGCGGTTGATCAATTAATTGAAAAAATGGGGGGAACAAGCTGGATAAGCGTTCTTGTCTATTTTATTATTGCATTAATTGTTACAGTTAGTATGACATACTATCTTATGAGTTAAGTATTAATTATTTGTTTTGGGGGGATTCGATGAAGTTATATGATTATAACCGAGATAATGCAGTAAATTATGCACGGAAATGGGCGCTATCACGAAATAGAGCCTATAATGATTACGAAAAGTATGGTGGTGATTGCACGAATTATATTTCACAATGTTTATTTGCAGGTGGAATACCGTTTGACACAAGTGGACGCGATATGACTCAAAAGTGGTATTGGTACAGTGATTCAGCACGTAGTCCATCTTGGACGTCAGCCAGTGCATTTAGGCGCTATTTTATGAGTAAACAGAATACTCAAGACCCAAAAACTGGACTGGTATGTCAGTTTATAGATAAGAACCAACTTGAAATAGGTGATCTAGTTCAAAAAAAAGTGGATGGTGCTTTAACGCACACCATGATCATCACAGGATTTGTCTATGATGATAACGGGAACGTCATAGATTATTTGTTGTGTCAACATAGCGATGATTTTTTAGATTTACCTTTATCTCAAAAAGTCGGTGAATTAAGCTATATTAAAATACTAGGTTATTATAAATAAAAGCTGTGTTAGACAATTTTGGGTGATGCTTTTTAATGG
>DNGE01000009.1:780-2616 GCA_003486705.1 Bacillota bacterium | reverse complement strand
CGTACATGATTCAGTAGGAGAGGTTCATAATAATAGTGTAGGTTCGATGTTGAAGAAAGGTTGGATCTCATTATGTGTGGTAAAGCTAAGAAGTGTGAAACAAACAATCAATGGGCAACCCAAGCGAAAGTTGGTAAAGCATCAGAATATAAAGATAAAACGGAATTTGCAAATGAGTGGGTTTCTACTAATAAAATTTCTGATGAAAGTTGTTCGAAAAAAAATAAATAGTTTAATACCGTTGACATTTTAAGTCTAACCGAAGATGGTACTTCTAACATCAAAAACATCACACACTTCTAAAGAAGTGTTGTGGTGTTTTTTATTTTGGTTTAAAATAGTAGATGTAATAAAAATACCAGCTAGATATTGCTAGATGAAAGTGGAAATAGGTGATTTTGTGGAATTATTCGTATCAGACTTAGATGGAACGTTATTAAATAAACAAAGTAAAGTTTCGGATAAGACAAAAGAGTTATTAAATGAATTAATGGCAAGTGGTGTACAGTTTACAATTGCTACTGCTAGAACACATGCGACAGTTGTTGAGTTGTTAGAGGGGTTAAATATAACACTACCGATCGTTTTAATGAATGGGGTAGGGGTATATAACCTAAAAGAAAGAAAATATATAGAAATTATTGATGTTGAAAAAAATGTGATGCAACGTGTGTTATCAGTTTTTGAAACATTTAACCTAGAGCCTATGTTATATGGTATTAAAGAGGATGAGTTATTTGTTTATTATCGTCAATTAACAAATGAAGCAGCATTAAGTTTTTATAAGTTAAGATGTGATGCGAAATTAAAGACGTTTGTTCAAGTCGAAGCGTTTGAAAACGTAGTTGCTGAAAATGCAATGGTTAATATGTTAGTCTTTGATGAATTTGAAAAAATAAAGGCAGCAGCTGAAAAAATTCAAGACATTGAAGGAATTACGGTAACTTATTACTCAATGGATAATGGATTAGGTTATATGGAACTTCACAGTGCTAAAGCTTCTAAAGCGAATGGAATTAAAGCTTTAACTAAATATGCATCATTTGAACATATTATTGGATTTGGCGATAACTTAAACGACTTACCTATGTTTAGCTTAGCTCATGAAGCCTATGCGACAAGTAACGCAATTGAGGAGTTAAAAGCCGTAGCAACAGGTGTTATTGGTCATCACGATGAAGATGGCGTGGCACAATATATTAAGCAAAGACATCAAAAATAAATCGTTTAGATAAAATAGATGTTTTGATAAAATTGAAACATAATAAAAGTCATTCCGATAAATGGATACTCGTTGCACATTATCACAAACTATAGTATGATAGTAGTAATTGAAACAGACTAGAGGAGGATGTTTATGGCAGTTTCAAAATATTATCGCGTGGAACAGGCAAGCCAAGAAATTGGTAATGTAGAAATTCACTCTCAAGTATTTGAAGTGATTGCACATAATGCCACAGCGGAAATTGAAGGGGTTTCAAAAACGTTTGAAAGTATTTCTCAATCAATTGCAGATACATTTAATTCGAAAAAACACCGTAATGGCGTAGAGATTGAATTTGATGAAAATGGATTAACAGTTGATGTTTATGTTAGCATCAAAGTTGGCTATACAATCAATGAAGTAGCTGAAAAAATTCAGCAAAATATCCAACAAATGGTTTACCATATGACATCTGTTAAGACGAGTGAAATTTACGTTCACGTTGTTTCAATCGATTTTGAATAATAAAAAAGACCACTTTTGGTGGTTTTTTTAATTTTTTCTATATATTTCTGTTAAATATGATAAGATATATAGTTGAAAACATTAGAAATAGTGTAAAATAAAAAAGA
>DNGE01000009.1:0-602 GCA_003486705.1 Bacillota bacterium | reverse complement strand
TAGAAATAGTGTAAAATAAAAAAGAACAACTTAGAAGTTTCTATAGAAAGAGGGATTTTTGTGATTCGTCACGTAATTAGACAGTTAGCAGTACAAACATTATTCCAAATGGAAGTCGGACAATTAACTCGCGAAGAGGCCATTGAAAATATTGAAGAGATGGTTGAAGATTTAAAAGAAGAAGCTTTTGAAATCGTTGGTGAAGAACTTAACGGTCAAGGGATTACTAAGATTAACAGTCAATTCCAATTAGACGGGTTCTATTTTGAACTAGTCGATGGTGTTTTAGGAAACCTAAAACAAATTGATGAAACAATCGAAGAGAATTTATATGATTGGTCATTAGTACGTTTAAATAAAGTAGATAAAGCGATTCTACGTTTAGCAACTTATGAAATGAAATATAGCGAAGAAACAAATCATAGTGTTGTCATTAATGAGGCAATTGAATTAACAAAAGAATTTTCTGATACGGGTGATGGAAAAGCTAAAAGCTTTAACAACCGTGTATTAGATCAAATTAAAAAAAGTTTAGCATAAGGTGATGTCATGGAGGAGAGACAACCATTAACGGTTAAGGCGCTCACGAAATATATTAAATT
>DNGE01000008.1:42607-54859 GCA_003486705.1 Bacillota bacterium | reverse complement strand
CTCGCTAATATCTACCTTGATAAATTAGACAGATACATGGAAGACATTATTGAACGAGACACGTTAGGTAACTATAGAAAACAAAATCCCGAATATGCCAAAGTGAGATACCAACTAAAGAAAGCCCAACAAAACCAAGACGATGACACCATTAAATCACTGACGAAGAAACTTAAAACAGTTTCTGCTACCGATTTAATGGACGCCAACTTCAGACGGATTAAGTACGTGAGATACGCCGACGATTTTCTTATCGGTATCATTGGCGATAAAGCGTATGCCGAACAACTCAAAACAGAGATTGGAAACTTCTTAAAAGATGTTCTGAAGCTACGTCTCAGTGATGAGAAAACAAAAGTGACAAATGCCGCTCATGATTCGGCCCAATTTCTTGGCTTTCATATCACGAAACGAAAGAATAGACTTGTCATCTTCATGGATACCAAACAAATGATAAAGAAGCTTCATGATAATGGAATGTGTGATGCCTCGGGTTATCCCAGAGCAATCACGAATCTCCTAAGCCTTCCCATTCAAGATATTATCAAATATGGGAATCAAGTTCTGAGAGGTCTTCTCCATTCCCAACAAGGCTGTCACAACTTCTTTGAAGGATGGCGCATTCAATACATTATTCAATACGCTATCGCCAAAACGATTGGTAGAAAGCACGACATGTCCATGAAAGCAACATTTAAGAAGTTTGGAGACCGTCTCAACTACACCTATACAAGCGCCAAAGGTGTTGCCAAAGAGACATACTTAGCGATGTACAAATCATTTAGAAGAAACAAAGAATTCTTCAACAACTGGCTACAAAAGTTAAAAGAACCGATTGAATACCTAGACAAAAAACAAAATCCTCTTTCTAAGACATGTTACCTATGTGGAGACCCACAACAAACTAAAATGTATCATAGAAGAAGGAAAAGTCTGTTACAACTTCCGTATCCTCACATCGTCAAAGAGATGATACGAATCAACCGCAGACAAATTTGTTTATGTCCGACTTGCTTCCAACAAGTCGAAGCCAATCAACTTGAGTACAACCAGATAACCAAACAACGAAAACTCTATTAGAAATGGAGAGCCGTGTGCATTGAAAGGTGCCCGCACGGTTCGGGAAGGGGCCGGAACTTTAGTTCTGGCCTATTTCATTACTTATCTAAATTTAACAGTATTATTTTCTAACAAATCGCTCATGATATGGTTAAAGTAGTCATATAAAGGAGACCCATATGCCAAAAAAGAGATATTATGTTATCGTTCCCCATTGTTTATTAAATCCGGCCACTCGTGTTCATGTGCTCGGGCATGGTTTTAATTTAACCCAAAATCTCATAAATTATCTACTCGCTAAAAAGATTGGGATTATTCAACTCCCTTGTCCTGAGTTTACTGCTATGGGCTATTGGCGCAACCCACAAGGAAGACAGCAATATGATAATATTTTCTTTAAAAAACACTGTGCTAAAGAACTTGAAAATATTATCGATATGATAATTGAGCTAAACAGAAACAAACATACCCTTTTATGTTATTTCGGTATAGCAGGAAGTCCAACTTGTAGCATTTATTGGGGTAAACATAAGTTAAATCGTTACCATACAGAATCCATTCATGCTTTTGATATCCCGAACGAAGAGACAGAATCTAGTGATGAAACTAAATTTGGAGTCATGACAGAAGTATTAGATACCATGTTAAGTAATTATCAGATCAAAATCCCTTATCTTGAAGTACCCATAAAAGAAAATCTTAATTCAGAAGCTGTGGCACACTTTTTTGCACAACTCGATACATTGTTAAATATCCCTCCTGAGTTTCGAACTGATTATACAAAACTGACAATAGAATAAAAAAAAGTACGAGATTTTTTTCTCGTACTTTTTATATTAAATAATTTATAAATAAAGTTGCTAATCCTAAGAAGAAGAAGAAACCTAAAACGTCTGTAACTGTTGTAACAAAAATAGCGGATGCTAATGCAGGATCAACCTTTAATTTTTTAAGCACTGTCGGCACTAAGTATCCAGAAAGTGTTGCAGCTCCCATATTTAAAATCATGGCTATTCCAATTACAAAACCAAATATTGGTTTACCAGAATAGATGATTCCAAGGAACGCCATGGCTATCCCAGTAAATAATCCGGTCACTAATCCTACACCAAGCTCTTTTAATAAGATTCGTTTTGCATTTTCACCTGTAATTTCTTCTAAAGCAATCCCACGTACAATTAACGTTAAGGTTTGTGTTCCTGCATTCCCCCCCATACCAGCAACAATTGGCATAAACGTTGCTAAAATAACAACTTGTTGAATGGTCGCATCAAATAACGCAATGGTTGCTGATGCAAATATCGCGGTTAACAAGTTAATAAATAACCACGGGGTACGGCTTTTAATAGCTTCTACTAGTGTTCCATCAACACGTTCCCCTTCACCAACCCCTCCGAGGCGGTGAATATCTTCTGTAGTTTCTTCACGGATAATATCCATAATATCGTCAACAGTCACAATACCAAGCATTTTTCCATCATGGTCCGTTACCGGCATTGCTAAAAACCCATATTTTTGGAATTTTTTAGATACTTCTTCTTGATCCAAATCATAACACACACTATAGACATTAGTGTTCATAATATCCGCAATTATTGTATCAAATGAGCTAATAACTAAATCACGTAAAGACACAACACCTTTTAACATATCTAGTTCATTAACAACGAATAAATAATATGCACTCTCTGCATCAGGCGCTTCTTTTTGTAAATATTTTAATGCTTGTTTAATAGTTAAATTATCTTTTATTGCAATAAACTCAGTCGCCATAATTCCACCCGCAGTTTCTGGGTCATAGCGAAGAAGTTGTCTGACATCTTTCGCATCTTCATCTGACATTTGTTCAAATATTTTATTAGCTTCTGCTTCATCTAGCGTCCCAACTAAATCGGCTAGTTCATCTGAAGACATTTCTTGCATAATTTCGGTTTGTTTTGTTTCAGAGTAGCGCGTTAATAACTCAAACTTCTCATCATCACTTGCCTCATCAATAATGGCTGCCATCATCCATTCAGGTAGACGGTCAAAAATTTGATAGGCTGCTTCTTGATCATCATAAAAGATATCTAATAAATCAACTGGGTGAGTATCTTCAATAAATTCGTAAAAGACCTCATCTGAAGCTAATAATAAGAATTCTTTTAATTGGGCTTTACTTAATCTAAATGCCATATTACGCCTCCTACTCAGTTAGAGGAGAGTTAAAGCACCAAAGGTGTAAATGGAGTACCCCTCATCCAACTGGTCATATTCAATTGTTAATTGCCGCTTATTTGACGAATCGGAATCCATGTACACCACCACCTTTTGTATATAAAAAAAGACTTTTAGCTCCACACTAAAAGTCTCCAATCAACAAATTCGGATTTTCTTTTTGTTGTAGAGCTTTAGCACTATAAAGCATAGACAAATTGTCAGCTACATTAAAAATCACCTTCGCGATGATTTCTGTTGACCCATTGGAATCTCTCGATTTTTCTGGGCAGCAGCGTATATCTTTATAGGAGCCTCACCTAACATACTTTTATATTTTACACTTAATATCATAGATTAGAATATACGTAATGTCAATTAAATTTATACTTTTTTTACACAAACTAACCCCATGTTCTATAGGTGTGACTCATTAAAAAAGCACAAGACAACTTGTACTTTTTTAACTTTAAGGTGGCTATTTTATTTCTTATTATTTTCCACTAACATTCGTTCACCCATTGCAACTAAATTCCGTGTAATTGCACCGCCAACAGATGAAGGCATGTCTCCTATGTTATAATCTCGGTTTGATTTAGGGGATAACTCTCCAAATTCAGAACCAAATTCAACATTTAAATTTGCTGTTGCTTTTTTAACTACGTGTTGACTATAATGTTTCATCTTTTTCACCTCCAATGATACAGTGTTAGTATATCCAAAGGCGAAAAAATTCATTAGTAAAGTTACACTTCTTTATCACTTAAATTTATTTTTAACGTTTGAACTTCACGTTCTAGCGAAGTAATTTTGTCCAGTAATAATCTCATCTGTTCCTGCATCTGTACAAAATCCAGTGTCTCACTTCTCACAGTATCTTCTTGCGGTTTTTCTGAATTTTCTGGTTGGTTAGTTGCCATTTCATTATTTGTTTGATTTAAGTTATTATCCTTCTCATCACTTTCTTGATTAGTCGTTGGTCTAGTTGGTTGATTATCAGTGTTATTATTTTGACAATTTGGATTATCCACATTAAAGTTGGCAGGATTAAAATAACGACCTGGGCCCTGTTCAAAATATTGTTGCTGTGCGTTATAGGTTAAGATTACTTGCCCAACTAATTGCAGCCAGTTCCCTACTGCATTTTGAACATTAAATGGAAGTTCATTCGCCATGACATCTCCCAGTATCGTTCCAATAATAATAAACAAATTGGGATCAATCCCCTGAAATCCCATTGGATCATCACATCTATTATTCATCCTATCACCTACTCTCAGCAATAACTAAAATACATCCCTTAAACTACTCTCTAATTAGTATATGCGAAAGCCTAAGTTTATGATAATCACTTCCGCCAAATCAAGCACAAAAAAAGACCGAGAGCCGGTCTTTAAAGGGTATCCATTTTTGCTAGAATTTTTCTAAAATCCTCTATTTCTTCTTGATTGCTTACAAGTTCCCCTGAGCGGAAAAAGGTAATATGCCCACTCCCTTTTGGACTTCCTTCAGAGGTAACAATCAGACATTGCAAATGATTAACAGTTCCAATACTTCCATCAATCAAGTCAACATTTTCGCCAAAAATAGCTCTAAATGATTGTTTAAACAGCGGAAAGTGCGTGCACCCTAAGACAACTGTTGAATATTCAGGAATATCCAAGCCTTTTAGTGACGTTTGTAAATAGGGGACGACCGTTTCTTCGGTAAAGTCAAATTTTTCTGCGAAACGAACTAAATCCGGAAGGGGTAATAAATCCACAATTCCTTCGTTATCTAAACTCTCTATTAAGTTTTTTAATTTCTCCTCTACGAGTGTTAACGGCGTTGCCGTTACTAACACTCGTTTATTTAAGGCTTCATTTCGCTCAATTGCTGGTTTAACTGCCGGCTCCATTCCAATGATTGGAATATCATACTTTTCTCTTAATTCATTTACAGCAATACTAGTTGCTGTATTACAGGCAATAACGACTATTTCAGCTCCCGCTTCAATTAAAAATTCAACTGCTGCTAAAACATAACCACGGACTTCACTTTTGGGTTTCGGTCCATACGGTGCGTGTACCGTGTCTGCATAATATAAATAATCATGATCTGGTAATTGTTTTAACGCTTGATATAAAACCGTTAACCCACCAATTCCAGAATCAAAAAAACCAATTTTCATAGTAGAATCCTCCAACAACATTAAATATCCCTTTATATTGGATTTAATCCTTTTTAAATTATATCATAAAACCTAATCTTTTCACTATGAAAGTTTCATCACACACCATGCAACCTAATATTTCTTACCAAATACGAGATAAATAAAACACCAAGCCGTCAAGACTTGGTGTTTCTCTATGAATTAATAGCTACTGACTTTTGAGAATCCATGGACGTTCCCATTAGTTTATCTTTAACTAATCCAAGGTAACACAACGCTAATGCTAAAATACTGCAACAAATGACAAAGAGTGCTACTACCCCTAAGAAATCAATGACTATCCCTCCCATCATCGTACTGATTGGCAACGAGATAGCAGATAACATTGTAAACAGTGCCATGACACGTCCATAATACAGCGGTTCCACCATTTTTTGAAGCATTGTATACAATGGTACATAAAAGACAATGCCAATGACACCCGATAAAATGAACGTCAGACTAAATATAAAAAATACCAAACCATAACTGGCAAGTTGAACATCAAACAATAAGAAGCTACCACATTGTGCAATCATACATAGCAGTAAGATTAAAAAGGACTGCTTAATTGTTGCGAATAGTTTTTGATTTACCAGGCCTTTTGAGACGATGAGTGATCCAAGTATTCCACCTAACGCACCACACATGTAAATAATCGATAAATCCATTTCATTTGAACCCATTTGTTCATTTAGTAAATACGGCAATAACACAGAATGAATCGGGCCTAATGCAAGGTTTTTTAAATTCATTAAGACTAAGATAACGACAATGCCACTATTCTTAGCCATAATATATTTAAACCCATCTAACAGTTCACTCAGCATATTACGCTTAATACCATTCATTGAATCACCGTTGTTGTTCACTTTAATAAAAAGTTCTGTTAATCCTGATAATAAATATGAAATGCCATTTAAAAAGACAATCGCCACTGGTCCCACTAATGCAAACATGACACCAGCTAGTAACATCCCAAACACATCTTTTACATTGTACATCAATGACATTAGTGAATTGGCATGAATTAAGTCCTCTTTAGTAACAACCATCGGAATTAACGCTTGTGAAGCAGGTCCAAACAATGAACCATTAATTGAAATGATAACAGCTGTTAGATACAAAGTAGTCATAATAATCCCAGGATGATGACTGCTCATCATCATAAACCCACAAAAAAGCATGGTGATGCCTCGAATCAAATCTGTGATATAAATAATTTTAACGCGATCGATTCGGTCACACCACACCCCGCCAAGAGGTGATATGAGCAGCCATGTCACGCTTCCAACCATACCATATAGCGATAGTTGAAACGCGGAATGCGTGAGATCTAAAATATATAAACCAATGGCAAAGTTAAATAATACATCCCCGATACTTGAAACAAGTGCCCCATTAAACAACAACAAAAAGTTTCGATTTTTAAATAATTTCTTCATTTTCCCACCTCAGGCTTATTATAGCGAATCTAAGTTCGTTATTCATCCCCTCAACATTGGGAAATTGACGCTCTAAAAAAACACGTAATCACTATTTTTTAGGGGATTTTTCTCAACTTTAGGCTCATTGTGCCAGTAGTCATGCGCTTTATAACTGAGAAAACAGTTCTCAATTTGAAGGACGTTCTTTCAACAGTCATACTTCTTTGTATTTAACTGACCTTTTCTCATTCTCGCAGTCAATACGATGTTTTATTGTTGGTTGGACAATTCTCAATTAGAAGTAGGTTCTTTCAACAGACACGCCTCTTTGTACTTTCGTGCTTGAATATAATAACTCAACATCGCATCTTTCACCATTTCATCTAAATATAATTTGATGCCTGGTAGTTGTTTATAGGCCTGATAGAGCGATTCTATTTCAGTTTGTGTATTTTTTATGCGATAGCAAGTTTGCAGCAATTGGATGCCAACTTTAGTTTTCTCCTCTAGATTCAAGCACTGATTTAGTTCATACTCCATAGTCGAGGCCCCATTTAGTTTTGCTATTATTTCTGCATGTAAGAATTCAATGATTTCAAGATCTGACCACGGTAACTGAATTTGTTGCTTAATTTCACGCGCTTTTTGAATACAGACATGTGCTTGTTCAAACGCTTCACTTTTTAAATATAAATACCCCATCGCACATAAGGGCATCGTCATTAAATCGGTGCGATTTAACTTCTTTGCATAATTGCTTGCTTTTTGGAGTAAGTTGAGTGCACGTTCTAAACTTCCTATTTTATAACTCAAAAGCCCTAAACACTCAAATGAATGAACCATCGCTACAGGATTTCCTTCTTCAATGTAACGTTGTTGGGCTTGTTGTAGTCTCTCAATGGCTTCAAAGTAGCTTCCTTGCATATAGGCAGTAAGACCTAAAAAATGCAAGCTATTTCCTGATATGTTATATTGATTTGATGAAATAAAATATGACTTGGCTATATCAAAATTAGAATTGATAAATAACTCATCAATTCCATGATAAAAATAATACCGATGACGTTGTTTAGGTGTGAGTCGATTTAGAACTAACTTTAATATGGTTTGCGCAGATTCAAATTGTTTCCGATGCAATGTGGCACAATAATAGGCAAATTTCATTAAATAATAATCAATGATTAGCGGTGAGTGTATCAAATCCTCTTCTTCTAATGACAACGACTTATAAATTTGTTCTGATTTACCAAATCCGCTAAAGTTTAATTCTTCATAAAACTGTTCGATTTGTTGCTGTTTATCTTCAATAAATTCCTGTTCATCCCGATACAAAATGCCTAAGTTTTCAAACAAATCGCTGATTAACCCAAGACTTGGAACAATTTCACCGTTTTCTATTTTACTTAAATACGAAGGCACACAAACACCCTCGCATAAGGCTTGTTGGCTCATGTTTTGTTTTATTCGATTAATTTTTATTAGCGACCCCAATATAGCTAACTGATCTTTTTGATTTAATTGACTATTTTCAAACATCTTCGTTCCCCTAACACATAGATTTTCATTTATTATATCACGATTTTTAAGCAATGAAAAAACGGTTTCGGACCTAATAAAAAACTAGGCATGAGCTATTTCAGCTCGTGCCTAGTTTTTAGTTTCGCTACACCTTTGCTTGGTCAGACCTTTTCACAGTCTTTATTTACGGCGTGTATTTTTACGTTTGCTACTGTTTGCTATACGACAGGGAGATTGATACAGTTTCCCCGCTACTTTCTCATGTCAAGGTCTTCTTCTTATATTGAAGGTCTCATGTTATATTTGATCATTTTCTCTTAACGTTAATGTAATATTTAAATTTCCATTTCGGCATCGAAGATTATCAATAAATTCTTTTTGTGATTTATCATCATCTAATTGAATATGATAAACAAGTTCAAACAAGGCGCCGAAATCAGTCGTTTTAACGCGAATTAACTTATAGCTTTGTGTATAGTTTTCAAACACCTCATCAAACACACCTTGGAAGTTCAAGTTCTCTGGAATTGTAATCTTTACTGTCATTGGTGTATGTTTTGGACTTCCGTATTTCACAAATGTTAACACAACCATTAAGATACATAAGATAATGGCAAATATAGCTGCGTACACGATATACCCCATACCACAAGCAAGTCCAACTGCTAGGGTAAAGAACACATAAGCAATGTCTTTTGCTGTCCCTGGCGCACTTCTAAATCGAATTAAACTGAAGGCACCTGCTAAACTGAACGCTCTTGCGACATTGTTACCTACTAATAAAATAATCATCGCAATAATGGCTGGTAACATAATAAGTGTTACCACAAAGCTTGCTGAATAACCTTCTTCTTTATGTGTCTTCATGTAAACAAAACTAACTACAAGACCTAAAATAATAGCTGAAAAAATTACTGATAGCGTATCGCCTAATGTAAAAGAATCCGATAAAATTGATGAAAATACATGTTGGTTCATTTTTTCTCTCCTTAGTAATTAATATTCATTAATGGTTTTAGTGGTTTCGCCTCACATTTGCCTTTTAGATATGAGTAGTCAATGATACGTTCTTGATTATTTTTACAGAACTGTTCATACTCTGTCCCATATTTTGAAAAACGTGATGGATAAATGTTTAATTCAGACATAATAGAAGTAAACCAGATAGGGATTGACCCTAATATTTTCACTTCCATCAACAACAGATCAGGACGTTGAAGCAAATTGCCATAATCCCCATTTTCAATCCCGACATTTTCTCGTCGTGAACGCATATTTCGATCAAATGTTAATCGAAATTGACTATCTTCTTTTGAAAAATAAGCGTTTCGTTCATATCGGATGAAGACATTAGGAGAGACAGGATTTATTTTTAAAAAATAACTAATTTCTTCAATCACTTGTCGATTAAGTTCATTTTTCCCGACTGGTTTAATGCCTTTATCAACAAAATCGTAAGCCTCTTGAAGCGTTAGGGTGACTCGGCGTTTACTGACAACCCCATCAATTTTCTTTTTTAGTTCTAAAAAGACTAATTCATCCAAACTGTTAGGCACCTTATAACTTCTTAACCTTAATTTCTCTTTATAGTGAGGCTTTGAAACAGAGTGTCTTATAACATCATGATTTGGTGTATCATAATAAATATTGTATATGGTGTACGATCCATTCTCTTTACAAAACGGATCATCATCCATGTAAGGTTTAATCTTTTCACATAATGCATAATATTGTGCCTGTGTGATTAAGTATTTTTTTTCATGTCGTTTAAATGTCTGAATAACCATTTCATTACCTCCTTGCTTTGTATACTTGTATCTTACACAATGCATTTGTTGATTTCTTGTGTGTTATGTGAGTAAATTGTGAATATTTAACAGAATCTTAACATTATGAGACTTGACTATAAAATAAACATATTAAAAAAGCAGGCAATTAACCTGCTTTTTAATATGTTATTGTTGTGGAACACTAAACCAAAACGTACTACCTTCTCCTACTTTTGAATTTACGCCATACTGCCCTGAATGAAGCTCTACAATTTGCTTCACAATGGATAATCCAATTCCTGTTCCAGCAATTGCTCGTTTGTGTGTTTTATCTATTTTATAATAACGTTGCCAAATATAAGGTAATTGTGATTCTTCAATTCCCTCTCCAAAGTCTATGACTTGGATTTTCACTTGTTGATCGTGCTGTGTTTGAACGACAACGACTTTTTTCTCAGGCCCCGTATAATGAATCGCATTGATTAGTAAATTATAGAAGACTTGTGATAATTTAACTTCGTCAGCTAAAATCGTCAACTCTTCTTCATACTGAAATTCAATATGATATCCTTCTTTTTTGACTAGTTCATTCACTCGTTTTATTACACTTTTAATACTTGCTGTAAAATTAAAAGTAGACAAACTGAGTTGCAACGCACCCGATTGCAACTTCGATAAATCTAACAAATCATTTACAAGTGTCGTTAGACGTGTTGTTTCATCAATAATGATTTGGGCATTTTCAACATTATTCTCATCTGGTAAATCTCTCATCATTTCAGCATAACCCGTAATGAGGGTGAGCGGCGTTCGTAAATCATGGGAAATATTCGCAATTAATTCTTTACGCAAATTTTCAACTTTTGATAATTCCGCAGTCGTGTAATTTAAGGTATCAGAAAGTTCACTAATTTCTTTAAATCCCATTCCATTAAATGTCGGTTCATAATTCCCCTTTGCCAATGCTTTAGCGCGTTCATTTAACTGTTCAATGGGACTTGAAATTCGTTTAGCAATAAAGAGAGCCAAAATAATTGAGAAAATAATCATAATAACTGTGATATATAGTAATTGAACACCTAAGGTAGAGACTGTTGCTGCTACGGGTGATAATAAAGCATTAAAATACAGCTCATATTGAACCCCATCTTCTGTAATCAACGTTTGATTAAAGCGAATTGTTTGTTGCTTATTTTTATTATTTTGGGGTAAGTTTATTTGATAGAGGTGCTCAAATCTACTGCTCATTGCTTCACCGTATAACACATTATTATAGCTATCTAGAATCGTTACAAATATTTCTTGATTTTGCGCTAAATCATTTATAACGGTAAACATTTCATCAGTCATAAACGTTTCATTTACTGCATCAATCGCTTTATTAACTTCTACTTTTCGCACCTGAATATAAAATTCTTCTAAGAATAAAACTTGAAACGTCCATAAAATTGTGATAAATATCCCACAAAATCCAAGTAGATAGGCAAACACTTTCCATTTTAGTTTTAAACTTTTCAACTTATTCTTACACTTTATTTTTATTTTCTTCATCTTATTTGACCTCAAAACGATAGCCAATGCCACGAAGTGTCACAATACAAGATGCATAATCTCTCAATTGTTTTCTTAACTGTTTAATATGCGTATCTAACGTTCGATCATCGCCATAGTAATCATAGCCCCATACTTGTGTAATCAATTGTTCACGCGTTAAGGCAATATTTTGATTTTTAATCATATAAAATAGCAAATCAAATTCTTTGGGCGATAAAGTTAGTTCATCTGTATCAATCAATACTTTTCGTGCTGTAAAATCAACTTTTAACGAACGGATCACAAATGTATCATGTTGTACTGTACGTTCGCTACGCTTCATAATGGCACGAATTCGCATCATTAACTCTTTTGGTGAAAAAGGCTTAACGACATAGTCATCAATCCCAATTTCAAAGCCATGAATTTTATCATATTCCTCTCCGCGTGCAGACAACATAATAATCGGACAATCTAGTTTCTTTTTAATTTCTTTAACTGCCGAAAAGCCATCAAGTTCTGGCATCATAATATCCATTACAATGACATCAAACGACTC
>DNGE01000008.1:42099-42415 GCA_003486705.1 Bacillota bacterium | reverse complement strand
TTACAATGACATCAAACGACTCCTTTTGACAAATGTTAACAGCTTCCATTCCATTTTCAGCTTCTACGACTGTATATCCTTCAAACATTGCATATTTTTTTATTAATTCTCTAATGCGGTCCTCATCATCCGTCACTAATATTTTATACATAACTTCACCTCGGTCCAAATTTGTTATACTCTCATTATGCCAGAGCTGTGTGAGAAATAAGTGAGAAATATGGCGTTATTTCTATTTCTTAGATTTAGTTGTTACCTTCATTATAGCACGTTTCATTTCTCTTTATTTAAAAAAAGCGCCCAGTTGGACGCTACG
>DNGE01000008.1:41570-41897 GCA_003486705.1 Bacillota bacterium | reverse complement strand
AATGGTTATTTGTATAAGCTAATGAAGCGTTGCCACCCTTGAAGTAATTCCTCACGACTTTTGAAATGGTCTTTCGTGATTCCTGGGACGGCATTGTCGTTTTCATAAACGAAATCCACATCATATCCACCACCATCTGGGAACGTAATTACCGCTTTAATTAACTCTTTGTCTTTTAGGCGATTTTCAATGATGATGGCTTGTTTTTGAGCACCATTCGGATCTTCATAATAATCTTCATCTGCATTAATGGCATCAAAATGACCTCTAAATAACTTTTCAAAATCTTTAACTTCTTCATCTAGTTTAAAATCCATTTTTCTATCT
>DNGE01000008.1:41161-41432 GCA_003486705.1 Bacillota bacterium | reverse complement strand
TCTTTAACTTCTTCATCTAATTTAAAATCCATTTTTGTCTATCTCCTTTAATTAATATGTTTGATCAGGCTTGGAATTTTTTGTTTAGCTTTTTCGATTGCTTCCAAACGTTCAGCTTCTGTTAAGCCCGTCCCATCAACTAAGAGTTCTTTAAAGTGTTCAATGCCCATAAATTTCATCATATCTTCAATATAGTTTAAGCCTTTATTAAAGATAGGTCTTAATATTAAGGGAACATGCCCGCCGCTTGATTGAACATAAATGACTGTTC
>DNGE01000008.1:40771-40958 GCA_003486705.1 Bacillota bacterium | reverse complement strand
CTTGATTGAACATAAATGACTGTTCTCTCTTTGTCATCTAATAACCCTTTTGGCATGTGACTTTCAAACGTAATCGTTTTGCCAACTTGCAAAATACAATCGAGGTATTCTTTTAAAGGTGCAGGAAACGATAAACTCCACATCGGTGCTGCAATAATGACAACATCAGCTTCTTTAAATTGATCAC
>DNGE01000008.1:34625-40599 GCA_003486705.1 Bacillota bacterium | reverse complement strand
ACATCAGCTTCTTTAAATTGATCACATAACTTCACGATTTGATGTGCTTCTTTTTGCGCGTCTTCACTTAACTGTTGAAAGGCTTCCTCTTTAATTAGACAGTTTTTAGACTCAAAAAATTCATATTGTAGTCTTGGAATATGGTCGCGATATAAATCAAGCTCATCGACAAGATACGTGCCCTTATTGTTCAATTGATTGATGAGTGCGCGCGCCACTGTTTTACTAGAGGACAATACTTCCGGCTTTGAATTCACACTAATGTATAGTATTTTTTTCATGCTTCACCTCAACTATGACAATTTAATGAACGGTTATTAGTATTTACAAAACCGCTATAATCTATGACGTGACTTTTGTAATTTTACACAAAAAAGAAGTTGAGGTTTTTTAAATTTATGACTATTGAAATGTTAAATCTTATCATATATCTTAATTATGCGTTGCTTAAATCTCGCTGGTTGCTATGACGTTGAAACAAAACTTTTGATTATTTCACAAAAATCGAAGCTGTATCCTAACTTAGGTCTATCTCTTAACAGATTGGCAGTGAGTGTCGTTTCATTTTGCAAAAAAAATGAACACCTTATCGATGTTCATTTACCGTCTTTAATCTAAACACCTTCATGGCGTTTTTATACATAAATTGTTCGTAGACTTCGGTTGTTACGACTTGTTTCATGTCTTCAAAATAAAACTGATAAAACACCTGATCATCGTATGTATCCACGCCATTGATTGGGGCATCGGTTCCAAACATTAACTTATGACTTCCACAGACCTCAATGGCTTTTAATACGTTATCTGGTGTTACCCACGTTAAATCGCCATATAAATTTGGTAAGGATGCCATGTAGTTTATCGCTTCTTCATGATCTGTCCCAAGTCCTAAATGTACCATAATAAAATCAAGATTTGGGTACTGTTTTGCAACTTCATAAACGACTTTCGGACTTGATTCATAATCAGCTGCTGTATGTGTGACAATCGGTAAATTAAACTTCTCCGCTAGCGCTAAATACGGCTTAACTTCCTCACTATTTAAGGCTATTTTAGAATGATATGGATGGAATTTGATCCCGTAAATATAGGCTAGATTTTGCTCAATTAGCGTTTCAAATTCCTTTGTTATCGTTTCAGTCAATGGTTTTACCCAGACGAGTCCCCCAAGTTTCTCTTTCGATTGTTGTAGCACGTCTAATAATTCAATCAAACTTTGTTGCTGTGATATTTGTTTGTCATTTGGTATCATCACTTGATCATGACCAACTTCTGCTGATTGCACATTAGAAATCAATGCAAAATCAATACCGTACTTATCCATTGCTTCTAACAGCATCTCACTTGGCATATTAAAATTTAAGACTGATCCTATGTGTGCATGTGAATCAATAATCATACTATCACCCCTTTCCCTCATTATATCAAAAAGCATCTTGAAAGCGCGATTATTTTTGATATAAATTTCCACTAAGTGTAAAAACATTGTGCTTTGTATGAATTATGCCTTTTAAGGAAAGATTAAACGTAGAGCTATTGAAAACTTTGAAAGAAAGGTTCTGACTTATGCAACGAATATCAAATTTACCGTCATTAAAAAACATTATATTTTTCAGTATTAGTCTGATTTGCTTTATTTTGTTCTTTATTTTTCAACGTTATATTTTTTCGACAGACTTACAACAAACACAGCAAGTCATAAATAATGTCTTCTCCAATCTTCAATCACCACTTTTAAATAAGATTGTCATTTTTATAACTTATACTGGAAACACACTTCCACTACTTTTCTTCACCTTATTCATCAGTATTCTGTTATTTCAACATCGTTTCAAGATCGAATCTTATTTCTTAATCTTCCACTTCATCACGCT
Source organism: Bacillota bacterium (assembly GCA_003486705.1). Lineage (GTDB taxonomy): Bacteria > Bacillota_I > Bacilli_A > MOL361 > Turicibacteraceae > Turicibacter. The sequence goes on along the minus strand of DNGE01000008.1, from coordinate 38,725 downwards.
TGCACTGTCTAATTATCTTTTAAAATTACACTATCAGCGTGAACGCCCGTTATTTAATCCGCTTATTGAACAAGGAGGGTACAGCTTCCCAAGTGGTCACGCCATGATTAATTTAGGAATGGGAATCTTTATCTCTTATTTGATTTTTAAAGTGCTTCAATATTTTAAACCTGCTATGTTCATGACCCTTGTCATTATGCTCTATGTTCTTCTGATCGGCATAAGTCGAGTTTACGTTAGCGTTCATTTTTTAAGCGATGTGATCGGTGGTTGGCTATTTGGTACAGGTGTTGCTTGTTTCATGATTGTTCTGTATGAATGGGTTCATCAAAAGTATCTTACAAAAGACATTCTCTACTATAAACGAAAATATTAAAACCCCGATTTCTCGGGGTTTTTGTTATTGTAAATGTTCTGTCTTTCGGTATTGACGCCAGTTTAATTCCCCGCGTTGCAATGCATGGATAAAAATTTCGGCTGAAGCTAAGTTTGTAGCCACTGGGATTTGATGTACATCACATAAACGGATTAAGGCTTGAATGTCTGTTTCATGTGGTTGTGCAGTTAATGGATCGCGCAAGAAAATAACTAAATCAATATCTTGTGTCACAATCATTGAACCAATTTGTTGATCCCCACCTAGTGGACCAGATGCCAGTCTTGTTACGACTAAATCTGTCCCTTCTTCAATTCGCTTCCCTGTTGTTCCCGTTGTATATAACCCGAAATCTTTTAAAATTCGTTGATAAGCAAAACAAAAACCAACCATAGTAGTTTTCATCTTATCATGTGCAATTAATGCAATATTTAATTTTGACATAAATAACGCCCCCTTATTTGACGAGCCAAACAAATTCATAAGGATGTAAATGAATGGTCTCTTGATCGAAGTTTATCATTTTTCCTTGGCGTAAGTCTTTATACACTCCGAAATACCCTTTTTCATTAAATGGTTTTGTTTTGACGTATTGTTGGTGCTCTGATACATTATGCAACAAAATCATGACGTCATTTTCTAATGTTTTTATTTGGGCATAAACACTTCGCTCATCTAGAATTAATGTTTCATTTTTCGCTTTTGAGCTAAATAATGCATTTGATTTTCTTAAATGAATTAAGGTTTGAAGTGATTGAAAGACTTTTCCTTCATCCGTTGTGAGATTATGTCGGCGCATACTACGCTCCCAATCCACAAACGGTCTGTGTAGCCAACGTCCCTCCTTACATTTTGAATCATTTTGTAAGTACGATGTATCATTTAACGTTGCAAGCTCATCGCCACTATATAAAAGCGGCATCCCTGGTGCTGAAATGAGTAAACTATGAATTAAGATAATTCGCTTAATGGCCTCTTCCCTTGCAAATTCATCACAGTTGTCAATCGCTTTTTCAAGCCCCGCTAACGATGCTAATGTCCCATTTATTCGTGCATCTTTTGTAAGCTCATTGTACTGATATGTTTCGCCCTTAGCAAAACTCCCTTCAAAGTTTCCATTATAAAACGAAATTAAAAACTGCTTATGGTCAAATGGTGTTCCACCTTGTTCATAAATAATATCTTCACTAAAGCCAAAGCCGATGTCATCATGACATCTTGCATAGTTAATCCACGCCCCATGATTCGGTGCAACGTATCGATTAGCATCTACACTCATTAACATTGTATCACGAGTTGCTAAAGAGTTCCAAATATTAACCATATAATTAGCATTGTACATTAAATCGCATTCTTCATAATCATCCTGACCATAATAGTTGATGATTTCATGTGGTTCAACAATTGCTTCTCCAAGTAAAGCAACAGATGGGCAAACAATATCTTTAATTAAATGCAGCATTCGAATCAGTGGATGAATGTTACTTAAGTTACGGCATGTTGTGCCAACTTCTTTCCACATAAACGGGATTGCGTCTAAGCGAATAATATTGACACCTGTATTTGCTAAATCCAATAGGATAGCAGCCATTTTCTCAAACACGATAGGATTTTTGAAGTTTAAATCCCACTGAAACTCACTAAACGAAGTAAAAACATACTTATTTATCTCAGGGTAATAAGTAAAATTCCCCGGACATTTATCTGGTAGCACCTCAGGCACCGTTTCATTATATAAATTTGGGATTTCATCTGTATCATACATGATATATAAATTTTGAAAATATTCATCACCACGTAAAGCTTTTTGTGCCCACTCATGCTCTTTAGCGGTATGGTTGATGACATAGTCAATACAAACTTGAATGCCTGATGCTTTATACGCTGCAACCATTTCAATAAAATCTTGCATGTCCCCCAAATTCGGATCGATTTGGTTATAGTCTGAAACTGCATATCCCCCATCATTTTCCCCTTCACGTGGCTTTAACAGCGGCATGAAGTGAACATACGTAATACCTAATTCTTTTAAATAGTCAATTTTGTCATGAAGACCTTTAATATTACCTGCAAACAAATCTACATAAAGCATCATACCGACCATTTTTTCTGAGTGATACCAATTAGCATGTAATTCCTCATTAGCTCCCAAACATTCACTACGCTCCACTTTTTTCTTTTGAACCATTTCTAATAAATTTCGAAATAAATTTATATTTTCCTCAGAATAACCATAAACCGAAAAATAGATTTCCTTTAATTTCTTCACGCGATCCATACATATCCCCCAATAGACTTCATTTATTATTTTTGATATTTCAAACATCTTCCTAATCATACATGATACAGAATTCGTTCTTTGTTAGAGTTTGTCGATTGGAATTCAAAATTCTATCTGTTTTGACGGATACTCTTAAATAGTTTATTTTTTTTGCTTTTTCCCCCGTCACTTGATTAATCATCACTTACTTTCCCTTATCTCGACATCATCACTAAAGTTATCGTAGAATTTTAACACCCCTTGTTGTTTTTTTTCCTTAATACTCGAAAGTGTTAGGTCATCTCGTTGATTTCTCACTTGGTTCTTACTCTAATACACAAGTATTAGTTTTTAGTTGGTATAATTTCGGTTGTAGACAAATTGATTCAACATTATTTTCTTTTTTTGCTTTAGTACATGAAGGGGGAATTTGAATGAGAGTAAAAAAGAAATTCAACTTTATTATTTTTTGTAGCCTGAATTTACTTGTTTTGTGTTCAGTTATCGCAATGTTTTTCATGATTATGCAGCAAAGCCCTTATGATCAGCCACAGGTTCAAGTCATTGCAAAAGAAAAAACACCTCGAATAGCCGAATTAAAATTACCGATAACAGCACCACAAGTAACCGAAATCGAAACACCTACTTTCGAAATTAGCCGTAAACATAACATCGAGGAAGCCATCGAACTTAACGGAGCACAATCTACTTCATTCTTAATAAAACTAACTGAAGAAGAATCAATGATTCAACACACGATTACCACCTCAATAAGTGATGTCTCTACGAACAGCCTGTATACCATTATTATTACATTTAACGGAACTGAAATTTATAACGCCCAACACACAGGCGCCGTAACACTTGAAACAACAAACTGTTCAGTGAATCACGATATTAAAATCTACCTTATTAATTCTACATCTAAGCCATTCAACGCCAACCTAACCATCACAAATTATGGACAAGAAAAGGAGATCAACTAATCTAATGTGATTAGCTGATCTCCTTTTAAATTAGACATAAAAAAAGGAGGTTCTTTCGAACCTCATAAAACAGGGGATGATTTATAAAAAATATTGGGATGAAAAGAGAGAATATTTACGGAGTTTTGGGGGTCTCCGTAAATCAAATTAGGGTAGTGTCTTGTTTTCAAGACTCATTCATTATCTCATAGCATTTATTATTTTATGTGTTTTTCATGTGTCTTTTAGTTGTAAGCGTAAATCATTTTTCCGACCAATTTGTATGCTCATTATTAAACTGAGTCTAGCACGAGTACTGCGTTTATTTCTACTCATTATCTATTACTATAAATACAACAATTTTTTAATCACTCATACAATTCATTTAAACAGCACTATCTATACTAACGATGTATTTAGGCATAAAAAAAGGAGGTTCTTTCGAACCTCATAAAACAGGGGATGATTTATAAAAAATATTGGGATGAAAAGAGAGAAT
>DNGE01000008.1:34273-34459 GCA_003486705.1 Bacillota bacterium | reverse complement strand
AAATATTGGGATGAAAAGAGAGAATGTGCTTAAGAGAATTTGGGGGATTCTCTTAAACAAATAAATTAGGGTAGTGTCTTGTTTCTCAAGACTTCTATATAATAACATACAAAAAGTAGACAAATGTGTCCTTTTTGTAACTTTTTGATTTTTTTTGTTCTTTTCTGTTTTTTTTAATAACAATAC
>DNGE01000008.1:33709-34110 GCA_003486705.1 Bacillota bacterium | reverse complement strand
CATGACGTTCACATAGTTATTTAGCTTTTGAGTATATTAATTTAATAATGCAATAATGCAATCTTGCAATCAAACTATTGTCTGCAGTAGTTAAACCTAAATATTAGTTGGAGTTGACTCAAATGTTATCGTATAAATTTTTATTCGATATTGCTATTATCTTATTAAGTACCAAAGCTTTAAGTCTTGTCACACAAAAAATTAGATTACCTCAAGTCCTTGGCGCTTTACTCGCTGGTATTTTACTCGGTCCGGCATGCTTTAACCTATTAACTGAAACGGAATTTATTAAACAGCTATCTGAACTCGGCGTGATTGTCCTCATGTTTATTGCCGGACTTGAAACGGACATGAAAGAAATTAAAAAAAATGGTAAAGCATCGATTATCATTGCCTTACTC
>DNGE01000008.1:18350-33562 GCA_003486705.1 Bacillota bacterium | reverse complement strand
ATCGATTATCATTGCCTTACTCGGTATGCTTATTCCGTTCATTGGAGGATTTATTGTTGCCTCTCTTTTCTCCCCTTCGACACTTTCGAACAATAACACAGTGTTTTTACAAAATATGTTTATTGGGGTAATTTTAACCGCCACATCAGTCAGTATCACAGTTGAAACACTACGGGAACTTGGTAAACTAAATACACGTGCTGGAAGTGCAATCTTAGGCGCTGCGATCTTAGATGATATCCTTGGTATCATTGCGCTGACTCTCATCACAACTTTTACTAATACAAACGTTAGTCTTTTACTTGTAATAATAAAAATAATAGTATTCTTTTTACTTTGTCTGGTCGGAGGTTATATAGTTTCTTCTTTTGTCGATGGTCTGATGAAATATCATAACATGGACATGCGCCGTTTTGTTATATTAGCTTTTGTTTTTTGCTTGCTACTTTCTTTTTTAGCAGAGGCTGTATTTGGTGTTGCAAGCCTAACTGGTGCTTTTATGAGTGGCGTCATTTTGTCTAATACCGAACGCAAGTCATACATTCTTCATCGTTTCGAAACACTTTCGTATATATTACTCGCTCCTATATTTTTTGCAAGTATCGGGTTAGGTGTTGTTCTTCCTGAATTTAATTCTACGCTTATTTTCTTTTCCATATTATTAATTTTTGTGGCCATTATAACAAAAATATTAGGCTGTCTAATCGGTGCTAAGATGTGTCACTATAAGAATTCTGAGGCTTTCATTATAGGTGCTGGAATGGTTTCACGTGGTGAAGTCGCCCTGATTTTAGCTAGCAAAGGTGAAGCCATGGGCTTATTAAATCCTCAATTTTTTGGACCTATCGTCCTAATGGTTGTCACCACTACCTTTTTGGCACCTATTTTATTAAAAATGATTTACTCTAAATTAGAAAAGTGAGAGGTTACCCTCTCACTTTTCTAATTAGTTTTCGATATTGCATATCAGTTAATCCTAAATTTGAATAGTCACTTAATAGTATTTTCACTAAGACTTCTTCATTCATAGTATCCTGTGCTTCAATATAGTCAACTAACTCATTATTCATTTGTTGCAACTTGATATACCATCTCAATGCCTCTTTTAACGCTGGTAATTGTCTAAATAATTCAATTTCATTATAAGTTAGAAGTTTTTCATACTGCTTATTCACTAGAACGTCTTGATAAATCATATCTGCTTGCGCAATATTTATATCATGAACAGACATGATTTGCTCATCATCCACTGAAATAACATGATAAAACTGTTGCGGAATTAGTTTGACAGTAAGTTGATTTATTATTTGACGCTGAGAAAAGTAAGCTAATACAACAAGTAAATTAATCTGACAAAAAACATCTTCATCAAACCACAAGGTAATAGGCTGCGCGCCTAAACTTGTAATCGCCAATAAATCACTGCTTTTTTCATCAATTAAACTTAAGGGAATCTCATACGTCTCATGTAAATAATGTTTACGTTCGTTCATAAACGCCCTGCTAAATATTTCACTTTGCAACGGCCCTTCAACAAACAGTTCATTGACACTTAATACATCGTCGTAAACAACTTGTTGCGATAAAAAATAATCTTTCAAACACTCTCCATTAACGATACGCTTCATATTACCTCCTTGAATTTGAAAATTTTATAGATGCAACCATGGGATAATGGTCGGATGGAAAACGACCTTTTTCATTATCTTTTATAATGTCTGCATGAACCACTTCACATTCATCAGATACAAAAATATAGTCCAAATGCAATCCCTTTTCAATGTCTTTAAAATACCCCATCGTTGCTTTCTCATAAATTGATGTATTATATTCTTGCACAGCAACAAACTTTTGATTTTCAAAGTGACCATTCATAAAATCTGAAATTAGCTTTTGATTTGGTGTCGTATTAAAGTCCCCCATCAAAATGACTGGAATCTTATCTAACTCATATTGTCTTTTTATATGCTCACTTATTTTTTTCAAACCATAAACACGTGCTGGAGATAAATATATATCTAAGTGCGTATTATAAACTCTAACAATTTCCCCCGTGTTTAACTTCACTTTTGCTGTTGTACAAATACGCGGAAAAACTGAATACCAAATCGAACTTCCACTTTTATTTGGATTTTTAGATAACCAAAATGTTTCATGTTCTAAAATGGTATGGTCTTTTGACACTAATATATTATTATGTTCAACAAAAAACCTTTGAGTTCTCGCTTCACCCACGATGTGGTAGTTTTTTAAATTTGACATAAGATCATCACGCATTTGATGCGTTACCTCTTGGACACCAATCATATCACACTGATGTTTCTTTATCACTTCAATCACTAAATCTTTTCTATAACGCCAACGGTTCTTGCCATCAAAAACTGAATCCGAGCGTAAATTAAAGGTCATAACTTTCATGCAAAACAGCTCCCTTTTCAGTTTAAATCTATTATTCCATCCCTTTTTTACTAACCTCATTATTATAGCATAAACAAAATTATCCAGAGGAAAATTCATTCACAATAGCTCTTTTTTTCAGGAGGTGGTAACTAAAATAGACCTCTAATTCCTGTTTCACTTTTCAAACCACTGCTATGCTTTGTTAAAACACTAAATACACTATCCCGTTCTACCTATTTTTCTTAACAAAACCTTATCGTCAATCACAACTATCTAGTTTAACATTCACAAAAGTCCTTCATGCGTGAAAACAAGAAATTATATCTTCTCAACATCACCTAAAACATCGATTCTTTCGCTACTCATCTGTAGTCTAAACATTAAATTTGGTATGAGAGATTAAGCCTTTTACGCTAAACTAAGAAGTGGATTATAGCATTCAATGCTCCTGTCATCTTTAACAAATGGGTTTAGCATTGTTTTTATTCACACTAGGACATTTCAATACACAAAAAGTCGACTTATGTGATGAGAATAATAGTCAATTTATTTAATATTGTGCCTTATTTATAACATTGAAGCAATATCAGACTAATGGTTTAGACCCTATACGCACTTTAATAAATATTCCTCTACAACATTTTAGACAGTACTGCATTCATCATAGTCTTTGCATTTTTTAGTCAATTTATATCATTTAGGTGCCTAAGTTAAAAAATAATCAGTGTCCCGTATACCTTTCCGTGATAATAAAAAAATCGCCCAGTAAACTGAGCGATTTTCTATTATACAAATAATAAATAGATGAAATGGGCCGCGATACCGGCACAGATTCCACCGATCGTATGCGCAAGGATTGCCTTACTACTAAGTTTTCTCACACCAAGTGCATCCATCATACCAACATGCGTACTTAAGTAACCACTCCAGCACATCCCCATTGCTGTAAATACAGCAATATCATTTGGTGTAATGACCTGATCCGCAATAAATTTAGGAACTAAAGACATTGCTGCCCCTACAGCACCTAAAGACGTAATTGGGAATGCAATGGCTTGAGAATCAGTGAATCCAAATAATGGTTCTAAAATGAACATTAATTTTTCTCCAAGTGCCGGTAAAAGGCCTACGCCTTCATAAGCTGCACCAACATACACATCTGCTCCTGTAACTGAGTCAACCGAAGGACCAAACGTTAATAACATAACAAAAGTACAGATAATTAATACACCTGGAATAATTGAAATCCCCATTTCAACCCCTGATTTTCCACCTTCTAAGATAGCATCAAGTATGCGTTGGAATAAATTACCGTCACGGATTTCTCTGTAATTATCAATATTTAAATTTTCTGATACCTCTGATGTATTCTGTGATGCTCCGTAATATTTCTTTGTAAAATGAAGCATTAGTCTTACACTGATCACACTACCAATGATTGCTCCAATATTACCAATAATCGCCGGAACCATGTATTCTGATCCAAGAGACATCATAAAAGTCGTTAAGATTAATCCCATCCCAAACGCTGTTCCTAAATTACATAAAACAGGTACTTGATACGGTTTAAAGTAACGTTGGAATTCTTTATCTTTTGCAAATGAGATAATAGCCGGGTTATCTGATAAATAAGTAGCTAGTGCCCCGATCATACTCGCTCCTGGTAACCCATATAACGGTTTTGCAAAAACTGATAACAATTTATTGATTAACGAAATGACTCCAAACTCAGACAGTAATGCACTGAGGGCACCCGCTAATACAGCTAATGCCATAATAAAAAAGACTGTATTCAACAACAAATCATGCGCTGTGTTCATGATAGATTTAAACATCATTCCAACGCCCATTATATTTCCAATATAACCGAATAATAACAATATAATAGTTAAAAAGACAAAAGTTTCAATACCAATGGACTTAACCTGTCTTTTATTAGTTTCATTACTCATAGTCTCACTCCTTAAACTAATTTATCGTCTAATTATATGAGAATTTTGAACTTGATTCAACATTTTTTCTACAATTTTCGACATTTTTTAATTGGGTTATTTAGAATAGATTAAGATTTTCTTTAATATCACTATGTATTTCCAGTAAAAAAGGAGGAACTATTTCAAGTGGCTCCTCCTTTGCACTTATTCAAACAATGTGTTCGCGTGTGCTGATTTTATTAAATTGGCATAGTATCCATCTTGTTCGACTAATTTTTGATGATTCCCAACCTCTTTAATCTCACCATATTTTAACACAATGATTTGGTCTGAATTTTGAATGGTTGATAAACGATGTGCAATGACTAGTGTAGTTCTTTCTTTTGACACATTCTCGACGGCTTGTTGGATGAGCTTTTCTGTATGTGTGTCTATATTTGCTGTTGCCTCGTCTAACACAAGAACCGTTGGTTCATGCGCTAACGCTCTTGCAAAGGACAACAATTGTTTTTGTCCAGCAGAGAACGTATTCCCTCTTTCCATAACAGGTTCTTCTAACTCGTTTGGTAACGCATCAATGAAATCTTTTGCACACGACGTATAGATTGCATCTTCTAGTACTGTATCTGTAATATCATCATTTAAAACGATATTCTCCTTAACAGTACCGGAAAATAAAAACACATCTTGTAACACAACGGCGACATGGCGTCTTAAATCTTCTAACTTATAGTCATTAATATTGATACCATCTAATAAAATTTCACCTTTGTTTACTTGATAAAAACCAGAGATTAGACTAATGATTGTCGTCTTTCCTGCCCCTGTCTCACCAACAAACGCACAAGTTTGACCTGGTTTTACTTTAAAACTAACATTTTTTAAAATCCATTCTTCACCTTTATAGGCAAACCAAACATTCCTAAACTCTATTTCACCTGCTAAACGTTCAATCGGCAGTCCATCATCTAACGTTTCAAGTATAGGTTCCTGATCAACCAAATCAAAAATACGTTCAGCTGAAACAAGGGCTGATTGAATCGTCGTATAGTTTTCAGCTAAATCTGAGATTGGATTAAAAAATTGCTTTATATACGTTGTAAAAGCGTAAAGCACCCCTATTTCTAATGTACCATCTGAGATTTTTCCCATCGCATACGCTATTAGCAAGGCAACTGACACTGTTTGAAACACATCAGCAGCAGGTCTTAGTATCCCATTCAAACGGACCTGATAAATCGTTGTATGAAAATAGTCATCATTTAATTTTAGAAATTGATTATATTTTTCTCTTTCACCTCTAAATATTTGAATCGTTTTCATGCCAGAAATATTTTCTGCCATAAATCCATTTATTTGCCCAATAATGTGCTTCATTTTTTGAAAATTAGCTTTAATTTTTTTCTTTAACAAAAACACAATAAAAAACATCACCGGTACGACGATAAATGAAACGAGCGCTAGTCGTGCATCTAATGCAAACATAGCATAAACAATACCAATCAATAATACAATATCCTTAAATAAATTGAGGATGACATCGGTATACATTTCACTCAACGCCTCAACATCGTTTGTTGCACGCGTAATAAGTCGTCCTGAAGAAGTAGAATCTAAATACCAAAGTGGTAAATATTGAATGACTTTAAACACACGAGTACGCATATCTTTCATAATTCCTTGACTTAATCGGTTTATAATATTGGCTTGCAAAATTGAAAATAAACCTCCTAGCATCACGACTAAAAAATAACTGAGTGCGAGTACAGAAATAGAGTACCATCCGACTTGATCTTTTTTATTCACCAAAAAGTCATCAATGACCACTTTCAAGATGTATGGTTTTAATAATTGTGCTAAGTTAACCATTAAGGCACAAAACATTGCAATGATTAGCATTCCAATAAATGGGCGCGTCAAACGTAAAAGACGCATAATTGGATGTGCTTTTTGTTTAGACATCGGCGTTATCGTTTGCTTGTTCTTCATAAATACCATGATAATGCCCCCTTATTTTCATTAAATCTTCGTGATTTCCCTTCTCTACAATCCAACCGTTTTCCAACACCACAATGAGATTACAATCCTTGACTGATGATACTTTATGGGAAATGATAAGTTCTGTTTGATTTCGTTCTAAAGAGTTAAAATGCTTTAGAATCTCACTTTCCGTTATCGAGTCAAGTGCTGATAAGGCATCATCAAGTATTAGTATAGCTGGTTTTCTTATTAACGCTCGGGCTAAGCAAATACGTTGCTTTTGACCACCCGATAAATTTACACCTCGCTCCCCTAAAACGGTCTCAAATTCTTTCTCAAAGTTGATGATACTTTGGTAAATACAACTGATACGGCTCGCTTCTTCAATCTCTTCTTTTTCATAAGTTGATTTAAAAAACGTGATATTTTCTTCAACCGTTCCAGAAAAGATAAAGTTATCTTGTAACACGTATCCAAACCCTTGACGCAGCGCATCAAGCGAATAATCATTTAAGTCAATTCCATCCACGAAAATTTGTCCACGTTCAACATTAAATAATTTTAGCAACAAATTAGCTAACGTCGTTTTCCCAGAACCTGTTGCACCAATAATCCCAATGCTTTCACCCGCTTTAATACTTAAATTAATTTCATTAATTGCTTTTTTCGAACTCCCAGGATAAGTAAAACTTAAATTTCTAAATTCAATATTCCCAACGATTGGGGTATTAATCATGGCCTCCCCATCTGTAATGTCAGGTTCAACTTCTAATATATCTTGAATTCGACGGTAAGATGCCATCCCACGTTGAAAAATATTAATAATTCTACCAATTGAAATGACCGGCCCCATTAGCATTGTTAAATATGTATTAAAGGCTACAAAATCACCAAGCGTCACGCTTCCATTTAACACCATGTTACCACCGATAATTAGATTTAACACGAAACTGATTGAAAAACAAAGTTCAATCATCGGTGATAACATCGAAGAAACTTTAACTAAATTTATGTTTGCATCGACCATCTCATTATTTAATTCTTCAAACTTTTTCAGTTCAGCTTCTTCTTGAACATAAGCCTTAATCACGCGATTTCCATAAATATTTTCTTGCACGCGATCTGAAATGGCGGCAAAACTTTTTTGCACGATTCGAAAACGCTTCTGAATGACTTTCCCTATTCTTAACATAAGGAAAACAATAACAGGTATTGGCAGCAAACATAATAAAGTTAATTTTATATTGACAATTTGACACATACTAAATATAGTGATGACACACAAACTTAGACCATTAATACTCATTGCAGTTGCAGGGCCAAACGTCATTCTAACTGCACCAATATCATTAATGGCATACGCTATTAAATCACCTGTTTTTCGTTGATGATAAAATGCAGGTGACATTTGTTGAAAATGTATAAATAACGTTTCTCTTAACGAACATTCTAACGCCCTAGCATTTCGAATAATAAAATTACGCCACGTATACGTACAGATAAAAACGGCAATCCCAATGATAATCATATATATAATATTTTGAGTAACGTGACTTTTATCAAAATTCACTGTCCCTAACACATCGATGGTATTGCCTAATACTTTAGGAAACAACGTCTGAATATAGGAACTACATAACATAAAAATAAGGCCAATAAAATAAGACCCTTTATGTTTCCAAAAAAACTGAAGCACAAAACTCTCTTTTTTCAAAGCAATCCCTCCACCTGTTAACTTCATTTACTCATTATACTTCACCACTTGTAAAAAAATGACATTTTTTACGAATTTCTTTGGCAATTATTTTTTAATTATTTAGGAAACTATATCAAAAAAGAAGTGACCTTTAGATGTCACTTCTTTTGCTAGTTTATCTTACAATAATTTACTTTAATCGTTTCAATTAATGCTTCAATACGATAATCTTGTATTGCGTATGTTATCGATTGGCCATTTTTTGTTGAAGAAAGTAAGCGATTGGCTTTTAAAATGGCAAGGTGTTGTGATAATGCAGATTGAGTCACATGATTTAGTTGCTCATGTAGCTGACTAACCGTCATTGGACCACTTAGTAAATGGCAAATAATCATTAATCTATTTTCATTTGCTAGAACCTTTAACAGTTCAGCTATTTCTCTTGCTTCTTCTATCATTTTTCATTCTCCTTACGTTAATAAAAGACCCTTGTAATGCGAGATTCCATTTCATATGCTAATCATTATACTAGATATATAATTCTGAATTCAAGTGACGTAATCATTATTCCAAAAATTCACCTCAGTTTTTCTTCTTTTTTATAATAATAATGGAAAAAAAGATAAATAATAGTAACAACTAGTTAATCGGAGGAGTTTTATGAAAAAATTATTTAAGTATACGCCTTATTTCTTTCTATTTATCTGTCTGACAGTTCCATTTATTTCAATGCGTTCACCTGAGATGGTAAAGATTATAGATATTTCATCAATAATAGAAAAACAAATTGTTCACTCAACAACGGCCATAAATCAGGAAGAACCAACCATTGATAATGACAGACAAACAGTAATTTCTTCAAAAACAGAACGGGTATCTCAATCACAAATCATTGAACAAGATGTTCATGCAGCAGAATTTTCAATAAATCAATTAACAGCTGAAATTAAAACATTAAGCAAACAACAAACTACCTTAACAACGGAGTGCTTTGACTATGAAACTGATTTAGAAAAAAACTACTTAAATAAATTAATTAAAATACGAAATGGCATTGAAAACCAAAAAGCTAGCGAATCACAGCCACAAATCAGAAGTAATGGTTTAAAAGCTGTCAACGCCATGATAGATATGATGTCAGCTTATATAAACAACCCAAGCGATTCAACTTATATCAGTTTAGGAGAAGAGGCTAGTCGTTATATTCAAAGAGCATTCGGTGATGTTCAATTATCTGATACGATTGGAATTGTAAAGTACTTAACTAGTGCTGGGCCTGATCAAGTCAACATTGGATTAAAGTTAAAAGATGCCCAGACGATCGCAACGAAATTTTTAAACAACTATGGTTATGATGGAACTGAAAAAGGTGAAGCCTATAAAAAAAATAAACGTCAACAAGTTGCGACTCAAACGGTAATGGAAGTTAAACAACTTGAGTTAGATGAACTCAGTTTACAATTGGCCGATCTACTTCAACAACTTGAAGAAGTTACGCAATAGAAAAAGGTGTTTCTAGTTAGAAACACCTTTTTCTATTAAATAAAACCTAAAGCTTTTAAGATTTTTTTAGGTATATTACGCTGTTTCCCTTTATACGGGAAACAATGAATATGGATGGCAGGATTGAAGTTTAATTCAATAATCGCATGCTTATAATCTGGAGCATTGAGATTTTCAATCATCATATCGACCCCACAAATAACGGCTCCGACTGCTTTGCTTGCCGCTACGGCGACATCTTTATAGTATTGCGGAATCTCGTCTGTAAAGTCGAGGCTATCGCCACCTGTGCTAATATTTGAATTTTCACGTAAGTAAACAATTTTTCCTGCTTCTAAGACAGAGTCTGGTGTGTACCCTTGTGCTTTTAAAAACATCATAGCACTTTCATCAATGATAATTTTTTCAAGTGGTTTTTTATACCCTTTTCCTCTAAGTGGACTTTGGTTTTTGATTGCGACTAATTCTTTAATAGAATGAATGCCATCACCACATACATTTGCCGGCACGCGATGTAGTATGCCTACCACTTCATCTTCAATGACTAAGAAACGATATTCTTTACCTTTAATAAATTCTTCTATTAAGATGGTTGTGTCATTTGAAAAGGCAATTTCAATGGCTTTGTTTAAGTCTTCTTCGCCTGCTCCATTAGGAAAGATTGAGATTCCAAGTCCAAAGTTTGTTGATTTTGGTTTGACGACGATGGGGTGATTTAAGTATTTCTTTATATTAGCTTGGGCTGTGCTTAAAGATTCATACATGCCACCTCTTGGCACGTTAATGCCGTGAGATTCTAATACCAATTTCGTCACCAATTTATTTTCCATCAAAAGGACCGTACTGTATTGATCGAGTGACGTTTTAGTTGCTTGTTTGATGTATTCAATGTGGTTATGTTTTTTTAAGGCAATAAAGTTTTCTTGTCTATCTAACATTTGGACTTTGATGCCTCGTTTTAAACTTTCACGAATTAAGATTTGCGTTGACAGTTCTAAATCCTCGTATCCGTACAAACCAAAACGTCGCTTAAGACTCTCATTTTTGAATGTTGTAGCCTGCTTCACATGAAACGGGATAAAGCCTAGTTCTTGAATGTTTTTTAGTACCTTTTTGGCTGGCAGTATTTGTTTTCCGTTAACGATGGCTAACTTCTCTTGTAAAACTTCTGATTGGTTTAATTGTAACTCAGCATTTATCTGTTGCATGTTGATGAGGATATTATTAGCCCATGTTTTTAATGAAATTGGCATGCCCTCAATCAGTAAATTTAAATGATCATCTAAACCATGACACGCCACCATTTTCGCATTTTCGTCGGCTTCAATTTGCCAAAAATCATAGTCATTTTCTTCTTCAATTAAACAATAGAGCATAAATAAATGAATAAAATATAAATCTCTTAGTGCTATCCCGGTCATCTCATACGGATTTAGATCGATTGATCGGACTTCTAAATATGAGACACCGTCTTTTTGTAAAGAGTTTAAAATATCTTTTGGATTCTTGGATTTTAGTCGAATAGGACTATAGTACTCTTTTGGATTATGAAGAATTCCTTTTTCTATTTGATTTGTTAACGAGTTTACGTATTGGGCAACACTATCATAATTCACAGTTATCTCTTCTTTATTCTGATAGCCACATAAACTATTTCGATAGCTAACATGCGTCAAGGAACTGTATGATTCTTTTGCAATTTGATTTGCTCTTTGTACACATTCATCGGCATACGATTCATGTAAGGCTGGTGAGTTACCAAGTAAATAAACAAGTAGCCAACGATATCTCGTATAGTTTCGCACAACTTTTAAGTACAATTGATCTTTAAATGTTTGATAACTCTCATCCTTTAAGCTATCCTCATAAAGTTTTTTCACCATTTCTTCTTTGAATGAGAAATTATAATGAATACCTGAAATAATTTGACGATGAACACCGTACTTTTGAATCAGGTGTTTTCGATATTCCTCAGCTGCTTGCCCCGCTTCATCTTCACTATATTTTGCCGTTTGAATCATCTCTTCAGACGGAACGTTAGCAGGCATCGACTGAGGCCATAATAATTCATCTTTTAACTCATCCATTAATAGATCATACCACTGAGTTAAAAAGGTGTGGACGTCATCTAATGAAGAAAAGGTCGGTGTTACAAACTCTATTTGACTTTCTGCAAAATCCGTTGTGACATACGGATGCTTTATTTTGGGTTCAAAAACAACTGGGTGTGGCGTTTGAGCAATTTCTCCTGAGTTCGTTACCCGTAATCCTTCTCGTTCGAGGCCGAAGTTCCCACTTAACAATTCGCCTCTATTACATAATTTTTTCAGTTTCCAAAGCATTCAAATCACCTTTCCACACTTTTATGAGATACATACTAAATGCTACTAGGCCTTTAATGACACTACTTAGCCCAATGCTTAACCAGATACCATTTACACCAAACCTCTGAATAAAAATAAACGCCATAGGAATTCTCAACACCGTAAATACAATACTAATAACAGCTGGAATTTTAGGTAAGCCAAGTCCTGTAAACATTCCATTGCAAATAATTTCAATGGCCATAAAAACTTGGGACAAGCCAACTATTCTTAAATAATCTGCTGCAATTGTAATTGTTTTTTGCTCTTTGACAAATAAACTGGCTAAAAACTCAGGCCAAATATTAAAGATTACGGTCGTGAGTGCTGCGTAAATGACACCCACGGTTAAAGCAACTTTCATCCCTTGTTGAATTCTTTTAAATTGCTTTGCTCCATAGTTTTGACCAACGAATCCAGTGATGGCTCCATTTAACCCTCCAATGACCATATATGTAATAGATTCTATTTGTAGACCAATTTTTTGTGCCGCAATCGCATCTGATCCAAAATTTGCAATCATTTTTGCGAGACCGATATTGACTAAAGTAAATAAAAAACGTTGCAAGGACGTTGGGAATCCAAGTTTTAATATATCTATATACTTCGTCATTGGAATTTTTTGTTTTAAATTAATGTTAAACAAAGCTTTGGATTGATAATAAAACAAAGCTGTCATCGTTAAATTTGCCATGAGTGTTGCAAGTCCAGCCCCAAATACACCAAGCTTAAAGACATAGATAAACAGCGGGTCTAAAATGATGTTCATCACAACCCCGATCGCACTAATTTTTAACGCATTCTTATTTTGACCAAAACTATTATATAAGCGAACATACCATAAATTAAAAAAGGCAAAGAATAGCATTGGCGCGCTAACTAATAAATATTGATAGGATTGACGTTCAACGCTCTCATTTTGTAAATCTAAAAACAAGATAAATGATTTTCCTCCAAAGATTAAGATTAATACAAAGGCAAAGCCGATGATAGCATTTAAAATAAATCCAGCACTGATATATTGCGCTTGCTCGACTTCATCTTTTTTACCGACAGCATGGGCGACTTTAATTCCGGTCCCAACAACAACACTGGCTTGAATGGCGTAGCCAAGTCCAATTAAAAATGAAGATGAGCCAATACTAGCGACAGCATCACTACCTAGTCTTCCAACTAATAGCATGTCTACTAAATTATATGTCAATTGTAGAACAGAACTTCCCATAATCGGAAGAGCTAATGCTAAAATAACACTTAACACCTTCCCCTTAGTTAAATCAACCTTTTTCATGTTACACTTCACCTCCTCTATGACGTCTTAGGTTTACTCTATTTCTTATCTTAAATTTCTCCATTTTCAATACGCTTCAATAAATTCATGACTTTACTTTTTATTTCATCACGTGTATATCTAAAGTCTTCATCACTTTTACCACTTGGGTCATCAAGCCCCCAGTCTTCACGATGTGAACACGGTAAGTTTGGACAATTCACATTGCATCCCATCGTAATCACAATATCAACAGGGGGAATATCTGTTAACAATTTAGGTTTATGTGACAAGTTCATATCAATCCCAATCTCTTTCATGATTCGAACAGCATCTTGATTGATTTGATCACGTTCTTCTGTTCCTGCTGAATACACTTCAAATACATTTAATCCAATGACACGTC
The DNA here is from genome assembly GCA_003486705.1 of Bacillota bacterium. Taxonomy (GTDB): domain Bacteria; phylum Bacillota_I; class Bacilli_A; order MOL361; family Turicibacteraceae; genus Turicibacter. The sequence goes on along the minus strand of DNGE01000008.1, from coordinate 20,010 downwards.
CAAATGCTTCTGCCATTTGTGAACGGCATGAATTATGAACACAAACAAACGCTACTTTTTTCATCTAACAACAACATCCTTTCGGTTCTTCTTTTAAATTTTCTGATTTAGCTAGCTCAATGAGCGGTTTTAAAAATGGGTATTTTATAAATACATCACATGGAATTGCATAATGAACCCATTGTCCTTTTTTCTCACTTACAATTAGTCCTGCCGTTTTTAACTTCATTAATTGCTTGGATGTCGAGGACTGTGAAATATTTAGAGAAGACTCTATATGACAAACACATAGCGACTCTTCGCTTAGTAAACACATAATTTGTAAGCGTGATGGATCGCCAAGTGCTTTTAAGACGTTAGCACAACTCATCTTTTTCACCTCTTTTTATATTCCATTTTAGGAATATAATACACTTATCCTTTAGTATTGTCAAAAGTTAAGCATATTATTTTTTATTTTTGTATTTTTGCACTAAAAAAGGAGGGCTCACACATCGAGGCCTCCTGATTCGTACTATTTTTCTGATTTTTCCAACTCTTCTAAATCTTCTAATTCTTGAAGTGTTTCTAACATCTCATTATCTTCTAAAATATCATCGTGTCCAAGTTTAGTAGGTACTAATTCGATGTTTTGTTGCACCACTTCTTTTAAATCATCGATGCGATGAACCATTTCATTGAACTTACTTTCTAACTCCGCTTTTGAAGCTTGCCAATCATAATGTTGTATAGTTGACTTTAAACGATCAACTTCTTGAATTAAAGAATCTTTTAACTCATCTTGATCAAACTGATTTAATTTATTTTGTAAGTCCTCTACCTTCTTCAGTAAATCTGTTTGCATCTGTTTACCTGTTTTCGGTGTTAAGAATAAAGTAGCTGCACCACCAATTAAAGCGCCTAAAACGAATGCATGTCTTTTTTTCATAAAATTAGCCCCTTTCTTGTTTCAAACGATGACGTATGAGTTGTTTTGTTTGTTTTTCAACATCCTTACGTGTCAAATCAATGGCTACCCTCATTTTTTTTAATAAAAAACAAACATAGGTCGTTCCAATCATTAAACACAATAAGGTAATTAACATTAACCAATCATTTAATTCCATATTATATCCATCTCCACTCACCACATTGTCAGATGACTTATCTTGTATTATAATACTGAAAGACTTGTTGAATCAACAAAAACAAGAATTTAAATACAGATTTATACAATTTATTTATTGATTGGAATATTTCTAACAAGGAGAGATAGCTGATGACCATTGTAATATTAATGATAGTGGGGGCCCTCATTGGTTGGGTAACAAATATTTTAGCCATAAAACTACTATTTAGACCGTTAAAACCTATTTGCATCCCGCTGACGCCATTTAAAATAGTAGGTCTGATTCCAAAACGAAAAGCTGACATTGCAAAAAATATTGGTGAAGTTGTTGCAACGGAGTTGCTATCTATTGATGAATTATTAGATGAAGCGATACAAGCAGAAGATAAACAGCAAATTAAAGAACTATTAAAATCTAAAATCTCAAAAGTCATTGATGAAAAAATGAATGCCCTACCTAGTATGTTTAAAGTCATGATTGCAGGCTATGTTGATGAATTAGTTGATAAAGAAATCGATTCAAGTCTTGATGAATTAACGGAGCAATTGAAA
>DNGE01000008.1:11754-18170 GCA_003486705.1 Bacillota bacterium | reverse complement strand
GAAAACAACGATTGCCGAGCGACTTGATATCGCCACACTTGTTGAGCACAAAATTATTATGCTTGATTTAAAAGAATTAGAAAAAATCATTTTAGATGTCGCTTCAAAAGAATTAAAACACATTGAGCGATTAGGTCTTATTTTAGGGGCATTAATTGGATTAATCCAAGGTATCTTTATGATGTATATGTCATTTTAAAGGGATTGCGAAAGCAATCCCTTTTTTTACGATAATGATCAATTGTTTTATATTTTTCCATTACATATATAAAAAACCTGCTATTTTTGAACTACCTTTTTACCAATTTCCATCATTGCCCCACTCAGTAACGCAAGTCCAAAGCTAATACCAAAGGCAGAAAAACCAAAGGCTTCAGGAATAGCAAAGATGGTACGGACACCTGGTAATAACGTTAAACTAAACAATGTAAAACAGATCACAACAGCACCGATAACATACTTATTACTAAACAGTCCTAGTTCAAAAACAGATGATTCATTTGAACGAGCAGGTAAGGTTTGAATAATACGTGCCATAATTAACGTAGAAAATGCCATTGCTGTTCCCAATTCTTTACTATGTTGCATCCCTATATATTGTGCTGCAACAACAAATAATCCAATTAAGACCCCACGCACAAGTACGACTCTTAACGTTAACGGATCAAAAATAGATTCATCACTGCTTCTTGGTTTTTGTTTCATCACGTTTTTCTCTGCTGGTTCAAGACCTAACGCAATCGCTGGTAATGAGTCATTAATTAAGTTAATAAATAATAATTGAATGGCCGTAAATGGATTCGCCCAGTTTGCAAATAAGGCAACTAAAATCGCCACTATTGCGCCAAGGTTACCTGCAAATAAATACGTAATCGATTTTTTAATATTACTGTACACACTACGTCCAATTTCAATCGCATTAACAATGCTAACAAAGTTATCGTCAACGAGTATTAAATCACCCGCGTCTTTAGCTACCTCAGTCCCTGAGCCCATCCCAATACCGATATCTGCTTGTTTTAACGCGGGTGCATCATTAACCCCATCGCCCGTCATTGCAGTGACAGCCTCACGTTTTTGCCACGCTTTTACGACTCTAATTTTATGCTCAGGTGTCACACGGGCATAAACAGACACCTTCGGTAGCACCTCATCTAATTCTTCATCAGTTAATGCTTCTAGTTGTGCACCTGTCATTGCTAAATCAGTATGATCTAACAACCCAATATCTGCCCCAATGGCTTTGGCTGTCGTTAAGTGATCTCCTGTCATCATAACAGTCTTAATTCCAGCAACACGAGCTGTTTTAATCGCCTCTTTCACTTCTTCTCGTGGTGGATCAATCATCGCCATCATCCCGACTAAAATCATATCGACTTCATCATCAATCGCAGGGACGAAATCAACATCTGGCACATCTTTAATTGCGAATGCAAGAACACGTAGTGCTCGATTAGAGAATGCCTCATTTTTTTGTTTGTAAGCTTCTAGAATATCTCCTTCAAGTGGCACAATCACGCCATTATTAAAAGCATATTTACAACGGCTAAAAATAATATCTGGCGCCCCCTTTGTAAACATCATCGCATTTCCATATATATCATTGACGGTTGACATTAATTTACGATCAGAATCAAATGGAATTTCACCAACACGATTATATTTTGTTCGAATTTCTTCATAACTTAATTGACGCACATTTGAATATTGAATCAATGCGACCTCTGTTGGATCACCAATTTCTTTTCCATCCTCTGTAATCACTGAGTCATTGCACAGTGTTGATACGAGCGTTAATGTTTTAGCATGATATGAGAAATTAATACGGTCATGATTTAATTCCTCATTGTCCACACCATACATAAAGACATCAACAACTTTCATTTTGTTTTGTGTGAGTGTTCCTGTTTTATCGGTACAAATAACACTTGTACAACCGAGCGTTTCAACCGCAGGTAACTTACGCACAATCGCTTGTTTTTTAGCCAGTTTGTTCGTTCCTACTGCCAATACAATCGTGACAATACTTGATAATGCCTCAGGAATGGCCGCTACAGCAACAGCAATCGCGAACATAAATGAGTCTAATAAAACGTCGGTCATATTTTCTGTTCCAAAAACAAAAGCCCGCGTCACCTGAAGCGCAAAAATACAAACCGCTAACATCAAAATACCAATACCTAATTTTTTACTAAATGCCTCAAGTTTTTGTTGCAAAGGCGTTTGTTTTTGACCTGCTCCTTCTAAAAGGTTCGCAATTTTCCCAACCTCTGTGTTCATCCCCGTTGCTGTCACGACATATTTCCCACGTCCATAAACAACTAAAGCGCCACTGAACACCATGTTTTTTTGATCCCCAATCATGACCTCATCATTTAGTTTTTCAGCATGTTTTAAAACTGGCTCACTTTCTCCCGTTAACATCCCTTCTACAACCTTTAAACTCTGTGCTTCAAGAATGCGACCATCCCCTGGAATCACATCTCCCGCTTCAAGCAACACAATATCCCCAACCACAATATCTGGTGATGTAACAGATGTTTGTACCCCATTACGAATGACTTTTGCGTGTGGTGATGATAACTTTTTTAAACTTTGAATAGAACTCTCCGCCTTTTTTGTTTGAACCACAGAAAGTGTCGTGTTTAAAACAATTACAATCATGATAATAGCTGACTCCACGACTTCACCTAAAAAAACTTGAACCACCGCTGCAATAAATAAAATAACAAGTAGCGGATCTTTTAATGTTTCAAGCACCACATGCCAAATAGAAAACTTACTAGTCGCACTTAGTTCATTGAAGCCATCTCTTTTTAAACGCTCCTCCACCACTTCTTGACTCAATCCATTGACTGAACTTTGAACATTTTTTAATACGTCATCACTTTCTTTTAAATAAAACATTATTTTCCCCTCCTTTTTATAGCTAAACAAAAAAGACCTTCAAAACAATCAACATATTGATCATTTTGAAGGTCTTGCTACCAAGAATAAATTCTTGTTAATCAACCGAGCAGAATATGCTGAGATGACGATTGATTACCACTTTGTGTAAGCTACTCCCCTTCAAGAAAGTATTTCCTATTTAACTATATACAATATATGCATACGCCTAGTAAATATGTCAAACTAATTTACATTTTAATTAACATTTTCCATTTACCAATTGATTTAAAACCTAGACGATGGTAGACCGACCCGGCACTTGGATTATCATAAAATAGACACAATGTTTTTCCTTCTGCTAATACGTCGTGACAAAGTTTAGACAGTGCCTGACTCATTAGCCCTAGGTTGCGATAGTTAGGATGTGTCGCAACACCGACAACCATGGCTGATTTTGAGTTTTCTGCCGTGGTTTGCACATTGCAAATCACCTCACCCACTTCATTTTCAATGTAATAGATGCGTCCACTTTTATCTTCAATTTTTTGTTGGATGGATTCTAATGATGTTCTATCTCCAAAGTCAAACTCCTCAATTGACATTAATAAGTTTAAGATGCGTTTGGCATCATTGGGTGTTGCCACTTTAATGTCGTGGTTAAACGTTTGCAATCGCATATCATCCACTAATTCACAAAAATAACATTCTTTTTGTTTATACTCATCAAAACATGTTAAAAACTTTTCAATGATTACTTTTTCACCTTGGATGACTTTTGCATGTTGAGCTTGATCTATTATCTTTTTAAAGTCGGTTACATCAAATTCGTCACCTTCAAAATATGGCAAATATGTATCGCGGTAACGAAGTAATACCCCATTTAGTTCGCCTGTGTCATTAAAGTTTCCCCATACGGTTTGAATCTCTGAATCAAAACCATAATTTTCAATATCTCCAATATGAAATAAGTTGAGCCCAGGTTGTTTCCCTAAAAATGCTAATGTCGGTTTTCGATCGGCTTCTGTTAACAATCTAATCACGTATTCCCCACCCCTTTTGGTTTTTTAATTATTATTTCGACGTTTGTCAATGATATTATCAATAATGCAAACTAAACTTAAGATAAATGCTTCATCTTCGTGTGTGACATCAACCGTATACGTATCGGTAAATGTGAATAATTCTCGACTGACAACCGCAGCTAATTGGTTATTAACGTAAATCGAATAATTCCAATCAAAGAAATCTCCCTCCACACTGACATTCCCGATGCGTGATGACACATTGATTTTTAATTTAAAGAACGTAAATTTTTGATTAACGATTGCGTACTCTTCTCCGTTTGCATCATAAATGTAATAGTCAGACAATAACGTAAATAATTTTTCTCGAATCGCATACTTTAAATGGTTTTGCATATCATACAATTTACACTTAAATCCGATGGTAAAAAATTCAGCATCTACAAAGTACGCCTCTTGCCCATGTGCATTTTTAATATAAAAATCTTGTTTAAATGAGAAAAACTTTTGCTTCATTAAATATTTCATAATAGCCCCCCTTTAAAATAATTAGTACTATCATACGCTATCCACCTAAAAATTTCCACATATTTCTAAAATCTTTTCACCCTATTCAACGAATATTCTCATTCACCGTCTATTAGCACTATAGAAAAAACGATGAGTTTCAACTCATCGTTTTTATTCTACTCTAAGCCGAAGATTAAAACTAACAGGGCCACCTTGTCTTCATTTCGCAATTTATATCCTGTGTGTGTATCAGTTTCAAACATCATCATGCCGTCCCCCTCATCTTGAGGCAACCATAGCCAAACCACATCCGTTTTACCGTCATTATTCATAAGTTCGAGTGTTAAATTGCTTGGCGCAACATCTAAAATACCTGCAATACGTGTCGATTGATTGATGGCTTTTCCAATGATTTCAATGTCCTTCGCTTTATCTACAACAAGATTTACCTCACCTGATACCTTAACTTGTTTAATATCTTCAACCACCACTTCAACTTTCTGAGATTGCTCCACCTCGTCTAATGATGATTCCTTCTCACATCCGATTAAACTAATAAAGATTAATGTTAAAAATAAGATCTTTTTCATTCTGCCTCACTCCAGTGTTTTTATGTGCTTTGACAGCTCGTCATAAACTGCTTTTGTTTGTTCTGCACTTTTTTCATTGTAAATAATATAAGATTCTTCAAACGTTATGGCGATATAAGGCGGGGTCTGCACATACACATAGGCCATTCCTCGCCCCATCCCTTTAAAAGCAAATTGTCCACGAGCAATTTTAGACGTTGCAATCCCATTTGATTTCGTATTATTAGGCAATGTATCAATTAAATATAGGTCCACGACATCATCTAAATCAAAGGTGGTTCCATATTCAAAACAATCAATTTTTACCGTGTCGCCTTCTACTATTTCAAGCGTTGGCGTGGAGAATTCATGAATAAAAATTGGGGTCAAACAAGCAACAAGCGGGAGGATGACAAGGATAACTGTTCCTACAATCCACCCTTTTGCACTTGTTTGTCCAAAATTCATCGTCATGCCAATCCCCACTCGTTTATTCACCAAATACCGTTTATCATCTTTATTATTATAAAAGATTCCATATTTCCAATTCGCTTCATCCTCACTCACATCTTGATACGTGATTTGTTTATCATACTGCTTCGCCGACTTTATGGCTTTTAGTTTTTGATGATACACAATATAAGGCATCTCAAATACTAGGCACTCGCCCATGTAAACAAGAAAAAAATATAATAACTGAAAACTCATCCATTCACGTAACAAATAAACAGGCAAGGACAATACCAAACATAAAAAAATCGTTAACCAAGCTGTTTTTTTATAGGCTTTTATCAATACTAAAATATCTTTGTCATTTTCCGCAACAAGAGGTAATTTTACACCTAACAAATACCCACGTGCGAACTTTCCAGCAGGAAATAAAACTGCCCACATCAATAACCATAACAGGACAAAACAAAAACTAAATATAAACGTTACCATTATCCCCCTCCTAAACACCTAATTAGGAATATTTTACCACAATCTGGAGTTTTTACTAGATAAACTAGCACTGTTTTTTCAGTCACAATCTATTTGTTTCAAGTTATATCAGTCTTATTTTTATTCCCCCGTTCAGACTGATATTTTTTCAACCTGTCACAACAATTTACGCAGCTCTTATATCTTCAATTTAACTTATTAACGCTGTTACTGCCTTAGGCGGATGTTTACGAATTCTTCACTTACACAGACCAAAACGAATCTATCTCATGCTAACGCGATGAATTCGACTTGACCTATTTTCGTTTACTACGAACTGAGTGACTTAAGTTATTCAATACGATTACAATTTCTCTTACTTCTTTATTGCTATTTCATTTTAATATAATCTTAATCACGAATAGAATCCTATAATCATCCAATGGGCAGGACAGAATAGATCCTATTTATCTCATTTATATTTTGTAAGATTGCTTTTCGTTTA
>DNGE01000008.1:0-11539 GCA_003486705.1 Bacillota bacterium | reverse complement strand
CACCGTATATTTCTTTTGCTGATATGAAAAAAGTCTCCTTTACAGGAGACTCATCATTAAGCGCGTTTAAATTTTATTTTTTTAGTCGGAGAATCTAAATATAGATACCCAATGGCTGTGTTTCCGTCTTGGAATGTCACTTGTTTTTGTTCAGTCATCGTTCCTCTTAATAATTGTTCGACTTCTAAAGCTGAGATAGGTGCTCCAAAATAAGTTTTACCGATAATAAATTGACAACTTTTTTTATGTTCTGGACACATATAATAGTTTGCCGTTTCATTTAAGTTTTTACCGCAGATTGGACATTTTATTTCTAATTGTTTCGTTGGCACTTTCGGTCCGCTATCTTCAAATTGGAAGGTGATTTGTTGTTTATCCGCACTATAAATCAGAGCAGCTTTCCAACTTTTCTTTTCGCCATTTGCTTCTGTCTTTTTAAACGTTAGCACATTACTCGGCTTTCCTTGCAGGATTTTTTTCATATTCGCTTCAGAAATTTTTGTCCCTAAGATCGCTTTACCACTTATAAAATCACATGTTTTTTTATACTCGGAACAGAAGAAATAATTTTTACCAGAGGCAACTTTTTGCCCACATTTCGGACAATCACCTATGATTTTAATGTCAGGACTGTTATACGTTGCTAAAACACCTTGAATTTGATACGTCATTTGCTTAAATTCTTCGGTTGCTACTTTAATATAGTCAATCATTTCATGCCAAAACACCATCGGTTCTAACTCACAAGCTTCTATGGATTTTAATTTTTGTTCCCATTGCGCTGTTAATTCGGGTGATGCGACGAGATGATTGCTTAAATTTTGTATAATTGAAATGCCATAGTCTGTGGCGTAAAAGGTCTTCTTTTTACGCTCAATCATTTTTAAGTTTATCAGCTTTTCAATAATAGAACCTCGGGTGGCTGGTGTGCCAATCCCTTCACTTGATTTGAGCACTTCTTTTAACGAGCTGTCTTCTAAAAATCGTCCTGCATTAATCATGGCTTCTAAGATTGTGGCATCGTTATAACGACTCGGTGGATTCGTTGATTTTTCATTTAATTCTGACTGTACTAAGTTCACCACTTGATCAACTTCAAGTGAGGGTAGACTATTTTCACTAAATTTTGTTTTGTAAATAGCTGTATACCCTTTGTCTACTACTTCATTTCCATTCGTTTTAAACTTACGTCCATCCAAATTTGTAATGACTGACGTTTTATTTACGACACTAGGTGGCATAAAGATAGCCACAAAACGTTTTGCAACAAGTCCCATAATTTGTTGTTGGCGTTTTGTTAAACGAGTGTAATCGACACTTCTCCCCGTTGGGATAATTGCGTAGTGATCACTAACCTTTTTATCATCGACATATTTTTTATTCTTTGCCGTTTTTGAAATGGTTTGATTATCATTCAATAGAGGTTGTACATATTTTGCAACCTCTGGAACATCTTTAATCGCTGCTAATAATTGCGGAAAACGTTTTGCTTCATCTTGTGTAATATACGCTGAATCGGTACGCGGATACGATAAGTATTTTGATTCATAAAGCTCTTGTACAATATCTAGTGTTTCAGACATCGTAAAACTAAACGCTTTATTCGCTTCACGTTGTAAATCTGCTAGTGAGTGTAAACTCGGCGCATATTTTTTTTCTACTTTTTTCTCCACTTTTTCAACCACACCGCTTCTCGGTAAACATTGAATGAGTGCATCCGCTTTTTCTTTATTAAAAAATTTCGTTTCATTTTCATTTTCGTGATCAAAATAAGTTCCTTTATAATCACCAAAGTCTGCTTCAATTTCCCAATACGGTTTAGGTTTAAAATCTTTTAATTCCATTTCACGTTGGGCAATCATATTTAAAACTGGCGTCATCACGCGCCCTAGCGGTAACGCTTTACGTTGATTCGCTCCGATTGAAAAAGCACGTGTGAAATTCATACCAATAAGCCAATCAAAGTCAGCTCTTAATTTACTTGCATGAATCATGTTCTTTAGTCTTGGGGTATTTAAATCATCATCCATCTGATTCAGTGCATCCATAATGGCCTGCTCTGTCATTCCGTTATTCCAAAAACGTCGAACAGGTAGTTTGCATCCTAAACTCTCATATACCGAGTGAAATATAAGTTGTCCTTCACGCCCGGGGTCACAACAGTTGATTAAATAATCGTAATTCCCATGCTCAATGGTTTTTTTTATGTCTTGAAAAATGTTTAGGTAATCCCCTTTGCCATCCTCAATGACTTTATATCTAAATTTTTGTGGAATCATCGGTAATGTTTTAAGATCCCACTTTTCCCACTCTTCTGTGTAATCGCCAGGAGCAAATAAGGTCATCGTATGTCCACGAAACGATTTAAAATCAATCTGATCCGGGAAATTCATTGTCTTATATACCGCCTGCACCTCTCTCATCAATGACGGTTTTTCAGCAATCAATAGCGCACGAGCCATTAAACCGCCTCCTTTTTTAAAATATCATCTTACCTGTGAATTTATCCAGAAGAATATTATAACACTGATAATAGCGAAATTTGCAACTATTTTTTTGGAAGTGTGTGGCAAACCGTTTGTCTTTCACACCCTAATGAAATTAAAATAGATTGGTTTTTAGATGTTACTCGCAAGACTAAAAATAAAAAGAACAACCTATTCATCGGATTGCTCTTATATTCTTCATCCTCTTATTAAAATAAAAAAACACACGACTTTATCTCATCTCACTTAACTATACACGCTTAGAGTGACTGACGCATTAGGTTCTAAGTTTTCATAACTTTATGTGTTATTTTCTCGATTTGGATCTGAGACATCAAATCCTCAATATCTTGACGCTTAGCAACGTCACTGCAAAAAGCTGTGGCACTTCCACAAGCCGCTCCTAGTTGCAAGGCATGGACATAACTATGGTCTTTTAAATAGCCTGCGATAAATCCAGCGACCATGGAATCACCTGCTCCAACCGAATTTTTCACCACGCCGGATGGAACATGACTTTGAAAAACATCTCCACGATCAGTCAGGAGTACCGCCCCGTCCTTCCCTCGTGAAATAAGAACATTTTGAGCGCCAAGTTCTTGAAGTTTCTTTCCATAAAATACAATATCATCGAATCCATCCATCGTAACCTCAAACAATTCTGCTAATTCATGATGATTTGGCTTGATTAAAAAGGGTTTGTATTTTAAGACAGATAATAGCGAGGCTTTACTTGCATCCACAACAACTTGAATAGCACGCTCACTTAAAGACGACATAATCGTGCCATAAAAATCAGTGGGCAATGAACTTGGAATACTCCCCGCTAATACGAGTAGATCCCCACATTGAAGTTCATCAAGTTTTAAGAAAAGTTTCTTAACATCCTCATCTGTTATGGTAGGCCCCACCCCATTAATTTCTGTTTCTAATTTAGCATTTATTTTCATGTTAATACGTGACATTCCTTGTTCTAATTCAATAAAGTCTGTTTCAATTCCATCCGCCTTTAATTCTTGATTAATAAAAGCACCTGTAAATCCACTTACATAACCAAATGCCGTGTTGATGACCCCTAACTCTGTCAACACACGTGAGACATTAATCCCTTTTCCACCTGGGTAAAACGCCTCTGATTCAATTCTATTCACTGCCCCTTCAACTAATTTTTCCATTGAGACCACATAATCAATCGATGGATTTAATGTTAAGGTATAAATCAATTTCATCACACCTCTCTGTTCATTTTATGTTTTATAACCATTACTCAGATTATATCTAACTATCTTCATCATATCAAAACTTTTAAGCACAAATTCCTTTCCCCTTATCGACCTAGAACTTTGATGAAGCACCGATTCAATACTTCCCACAGCACTATCCTAACATTCATCAAAATTAACTAAGCTCAATCATGCAGTGATACATGACGACGCTTAAAAGGAGCACAATGACTTCAGGCGAATTACGTTGCGGTGATGCTATCCCACGAAAATATCACATCCGTGAAGAGGAGTCTTACTTTTATCCTAAAGATTTACACTTATTTAGACACAATAAGATTTTAGAGTGTCATTCAGAAAGCGTCAGGTGACATTTTAAAAAGTGAACTCATTCTTGAAAATCACGTAAAAGACATGTATGACCATTCCTTTATTCCAGTTGAGAAAATTAAACATAGATAAAGTAAAAGCGCCCACTTATGTTTTGGGCGCTTTTTTGTTGAGATATAATAAAATCATGATTAAAAACAAGAATTAAGTTTCTGAATCATCGTTTACGTGCTTATACATTGCAACGGTTGGTTCAAATTCATAAAAAGCAAATAAGATATCCATTTTATACACTAAATATCGACTATTATTAATTAAAATGGTTGATCTTAGCATCGTGCGCAATAAGACTAAAACACTCCAAAAAATGCCGAAGTAAACAAAACGAGACGCTTGTTGGTAACTATATAAAATAGGCAAACATAAGGACAACATTAAAAGTAATAGTAACCCAAACAAGATGATAAGGTTCTTTTTTATATTAAAGCGAATGCCAGCCATCATTTTCAATGTTTTTTCAATGTGACCATTACGCATATTGAGTAATTTCGTTGGAATTTTATCTTTTGATTTTAAGAAGGTATACACCATGTTTCGTGTAATATTTGAATGGATTAATACGTATTGTGTGACAATTCCTATCACTACCCCATTAATACTGATCATAAATAATACAACGAAAAACTCAAGTTTATTTTGACTTTTTAGCAAGACATCTAACATAGAAATCATTGTTAGAATCGCCCCAAGATTGAATCCATTTAAAAATGTTGAAATATCTTTAGGATTTTTCATCATACCCCTCCCCTATTCTCTTACATTTTACCAGACGTTTAGAAAATAATTTGTATTAGTCTGTCGCTTTTATCCTTTTTATTTTCATTTTTTAACTTTTTCCGAACTAAATTGTTAAAGAGCCAGCATTTTATTATAGTCAGAATAAATACTTGAAGTTTACTTTTTGTCCCAAATTAAAAGCAAGAGCGAACTCTTGCTGTTTAACAAATATCGTCAATCATCCACCAAATCACGATAAATCCCACAATCCACCCCATGACGCCAATGCTTAAAATCATAAATAGAATAAATGTAAATAAGAACATATAAAGAATCAATTTAATCATCGCACCCAAACAACCTGATAAGCAGTTTACCGTAATCTTTAATAAACTTAATACACCTAATAAGATAATAACACCCATTATAAGCTCCATAAACATGCCTCCTTTTATAATATCTTATTCTTACTATATCGTTTGGTGCATAAGAAAACTCCCTCGATGAGTCTAGAGGGAGCTTTGTTTAATAACATTGATACGTTTCAATACTGTTAATTTCAATCACCTTAAATAGATAGCGATACCCAGTCCACATATAGCCCATCATCTCATTCTGCGTCACATTCGTTAAATAAAACCAGTAACCTGGATGTTGTTGTTTTGGCCACACGTAAACAAAATGATATAAACACACCATTAAATGATCACCATCACCATGAATAGCTGATTCCATTTTTTTAGTTGGTGTAAAACTTGGAGGTTGGTTTAATGGTGGACTGCCTGCTTCAATTGAACTAACGCCCGTTTCTTGCACCGCCTGCTGCGTGGGATCAGGCATTAATGGCGGAGTTTGGCCACTATGTCCCATAAAAAAAGGTGGTAACGGATTTGCAATGACAATAGGTGATGGGATACTATTTCCTTGTAAATTCGTGGTCGATAAACCGTCTGATTTTTTATCCCGATAAGGTAAATGGACGTGATAGGTTTCTTTGTTACAGATGACTTTTATATTTGGGCGATTTTCATCAATATACACAAAATTCCTCCTTTGACGTTTTGTAATATCGTATGTCTATCGCCCAAATATGGTGACAACTCAGCTTATCATTGCAATAAGTTACGATTTAACACCACTTATTTTCCGTATAAAACCTATTTTAGGCAGTCACCTCGTTTGGCACTTGAAATTCATTGTAAGCAGTTTCACCATGTTGTGTTAAGTCTAACCCTATTTCCTCTTCTGAATCACTGACACGTACTTTCATAAATTTACTAATTATCCAAATAATAAGGAATGTGACAACCAAAGAATACCCAACAGTTGCTGCAATGGCAATAAGTTGTTTAATGAGTAGCGTGTAATTCCCGTAAAAAAGCCCGTCTGCTCCTGCTGCATTTATTTGTGTACTTGCAAAAAGTCCTGTTGCAATACCACCCCAAATACCGCCAATACCATGACATCCAAATGCATCAAGCGCATCATCATAACCGAATTTTTGTTTCAAGACATTAATTGTAAAATAACAAATCAATGCTGCGAACACCCCGATAATAAGTGCTGACCCAACCGAAACATAACCAGCGGCAGGCGTTATTGAGACAAGTCCTGCTAAGGCACCTGTCATAAAACCAACGACAGATGGTTTTCCTTTTAGTTTCCATTCTATCGCCATCCAACCTAGTGCACCCGCAGCAGCTGCTGTATTTGTTGTCATAAACGCACTGATGGCAACATTGTTAATTGCTAATGCACTTCCTGCATTAAATCCAAACCACCCAAACCAAAGAATACCGCCCCCTAAAATCATCATCGGTAAATGGTGAGGATGTGCAGATTGGATATTTTTTCTTTTACCAAGAAATAGAGCTAAAACGAGTGCGGAAACACCTGAACTAATATGAACAACATTTCCTCCAGCAAAATCAAGTGCACCGAGTTGTCTTAACCAACCACCATCTCCCCAAACCCAATGGGCTAGCGGATCGTATGCAAATGTCGTCCATAGAAGTAAGAATGCAATAAACGATTTAAACGTCATCCGCTCAGCAAAGGCTCCAGAAATAAGCGCTGGTGTTAAGATGGCAAACTTTAATTGAAACAACATAAATAATTGCTCTGGTATCGTACTTGAATAGGCCGCATTCGGTTCAAATCCGACACCATTTAAGAAGAAGTGTTCCAAGCCACCTATAATGCCAAACACATCGCTCCCAAATGCTAATGTGTATCCAATAAAAACCCATTGAATCGAAATAATGGCTAGCGCTGTGTAACTATGCATCGTCGTGCTTAACACATTCTTTTGTCTAACCATCCCCCCATAAAATAAGGCTAATCCAGGTGTCATTAACATCACGAGTACGGATGCTAAAAACACAAATGTCGTATCTGCCAAGTTTACCTCAAGCATAAATGCCACTCTCCTGTCTATTTATTTGAAAATTAGATCCTTAATTTTGTTGTAATGATTCACAAACTAAGCATCTAATTCCCTATATACTACTCAATTTATGCACAGTCAGACAAAATATGTGTTTTTTTTATTTTCATTCCGTTATCTTTTTGTGTATTTCTCTTGTTTATTGCACTTTTTTTCGCTATACTACTAAAGAATGTTTAGCATTTTTTTCGGGGGGAACAACGATGGTAGTCAATCCTAGTATTATTTTCAATTATAGTCCATTATTAGTTACTATTTTTCCATTTTGTTTCGGTACATTGTATGCCTATTATCGCTACGAAACCATTTCTATTTCAAACAGTGTGTTATTTCTTTTAGGCATTATCATCATTCAGTTATTAAAATCACTTCTTAACAAACCTGACTATTCTCACGTTTCCCATCAATATCTAAAAAATCAATTTTATACGTTTATGTTGATTATGTTTCTGCTTGTTTTGTTCAGACTCGTCTATCAAACAAATTTGACAGTATTAATACTTGTTGGATTGACGCTTTTGTTTCATTCTTTTTATTGGACTGCACCTAGTAAACGATTCACTCCCCTATTAGTCGGAATAGGCTCTGGTATTTTTCTTACCATCTTAACAGTCTATCTTCATTTATATGCGTTTGAAGATTTTTCGTTTAGTTTATCTCAGTCTCCATTAGATACTTACATTACTTTATCCAATGTTTTATCGCTTGTTACCGTCAGTATTCCACTTATGGCTAGTACAACTAACTTATATTTTTCCAAACTACTAAAAGCGCAAGCGTTTGATAGCCTGACATTTGAAAACAATATCTTAATTTCTTTTGCGTTGTTTATTATTGGTTACGCTGCTATTATTCTTGGGATGATAAATCAATCTTTACCGATGCAATGTATCCTCATGTCTTTAACAATATATCCGATTATAAAAAACATGATTGTCTTCTCAAAAGATCCACACGGTAAAACATCCTTAATCCGAATAAATTTCTTACTTTTTAATACCGCCTATTCACTTTGTTTAGTCATTGCCATCTTTTTACGTAGCTAAACTAAACTGTCATAAAAAAATGCGACCACTCGGGTCGCATTTTTTTATACTTCTTTTTTTACAATGTACTGCTCTTCCTCATCGCTTATCACATGCTCAATAAACCCTGCAGCAATTAACTCCGAAAAACCTGTTTCAAAGTCATGGCGGCATTCATCACTTTCCTTTAACGCACGCATAATATCTTCAATCTCTTCTGTAATAAAATACACAATATAAATATAAATATTTTTCGCTGCTGGTGACAAAGCTTCATTCTCTAATACCGTTTGCGGAATATCCATCATATTTTCATCATAATAAAATTCAAAATTTGTTTTAAATGTTGTCTTCATGTTCATCCACCTTACTTTCTTTCAACATATTATACTACAGATTTTTTCTTCTTGTCTAATATTGCGTGTTATGCCATGATAAACGAAGCATTGCCTGAAACATTGAAGCACGCACCACAGCTTGTAGCTTAATTTGTATTAATTAACCCTCTAAACGTTTCACGAAACTCAACCCAATTCTCAAACTCATAAAAATAGCGTATTTTTTCCTCTGCCCGGGTGGCACCCTCTGGTGTTTCATTTAACACAAAATGGGCAAACGTCTCCGCTAAATCCTCAATCGGATCAGTTGAAGCATACGGACCGACAAAGTCGGGTTGATGTCTAATATAAAACTCAAAACTGAGATTATTAATTAAACGGTCATCATAGATTGGCTTCCAAAAGAATTGGTAAAACATGTTTAAATAAGATTGTGGCATGAAAACTTTATCCTTTTCACAATAAACTGACATATCATAGTTCTGACTTTCTATTAGTTGCGTATCACTTAACGTAACAAAATGAAAATATTGATGCAAGATGCTTTCATAAAATGGGCGTTTATCTGTTAGCATTTCATAATCAATTGGATCAATGATTAAATTAAACAGCGCTTCATCTGAATCAATGACTTTGGCATCTTCAAGATTGATTAAAAATGTCACTGTTTCTAGTTGTTGTAAGTATTCTTTTGGTAACAACCTCTTTATGTCATTAAAAATCTCATCATACAACTGTTGGACATCATCGCTAATAAAGGAGATATTCGGGGTCATGATGGCTTTATCTTCTAACGTCAAACTTTCATTTAATTCATACGTTGCATTATGCGTTGTTGGCTTGTAGTCAATTAAATAGTTCACCGTTATTTCCTTATTTATTTGCGGATACTTCGCAAAAATATCTAGCAACTTTTCTCGTGCGACGCTATCATGAATCCGATCGGCACTATACAACGTAATAACAGATTGATAGTCAGCCTCAGACAAATAGTCCTTCAGTTTTCTAAGCGTTTTAATCTCATAATTATGAAAGGGGTCATATCCTATTTTATCCGTGACACTCTCTTTTGCGTTTAAATATTTTTTTGTGTACGCAGTTAGTTTATTATTAATTAATTTTAATAGCAGTGTCTCAATTGGACCTGGATATAATTGATTTTCTTGCAGTCGTCGTTCATTGATTGGCAATTGATACATATATAATTGAACTAAGGCCTCTACTTCTTTAGATGTAATTTTTTCATTTAGTGATCCTAAGTTCAACGTGACGTGTTCATTTATTTTTTCTAATGTTTCTTCGCTTTGATTCGTTTGATGAATTAAATTAATGCTGTAAATCAAACTTGTACTTAAGAGTAATGTAGCGATTAGCAATACTAATTTCACGTTAAATTTCAATAGCTTCACCTCGACTTTATGCTGTTAATATGCCCGCAACAAGTGCATTCTATTAAGATTATTTAACTGTCCATTCCAACCCATCGTTTCATATTTCATCTTTCATTCCAATATAATGTTTACATCAATTAACTTCGAGGTGAACGTTTATGCACATAAAATCTAGCACACTTTTTAGACACATGATCCAACTCCTAACAATTATCTTCCTCCTACTCGCCTGCTTTTGTTTACTAATTCTCCTTCTTCCAAATACCCAAAACTTAAGTGCTGCCATCATTAATCAAATCTTTACCCTTCCACTGTTATCAAACTTATTTATCGCAACACTCTCTTTGCTTGAACTGTACAGCATCACTAAACTCATGACGCTTTTATTTGGACTTATTCTCATTTTTCTCGCCTCACATTTTTTATTAACCATCGCCTTAGAAAAAATACCTCCTTATAAAAAGCTCATGTATCACGGCGTCTTAAATGTTTTGTTGTGGGGGTGTTTGGTTATATTTATTCCTGCGACGACCTACCTTGGCTATTTAAGCAGTCTATTTATGCAACAAGCTATTACAATCCAACATCCAAATTATCTTGATGTGATAGATACCATCCTAGTAAACATGTCCCATCCTAAAATAGGTGCCACCATCGCATTTAGTGTCATGCTTGAAGATATAAGACAAAATCCTGAATATGTTGCGGCACTTGATGACAGTACTATCAAACCGTATACTGACACCTTAAATAAACTAATGTCACTCAAAAAAGGCGTTTTAAACAAGGAAGAACATTATTTGCGAAACGTCTTAAATCGCGCGCCCGCGACACTTGATGAGATGCTCACACGCTTAAATGAGGGCTGGCTTTTAATGTCCCCTGTCAGTGCGGCTTATCATATGTACGGAAAAGACGGCGAATATAATGTGAAGTTTGTGTCAACAGATGGGCATTTTGAAGCTGTTTATAATAAAGACGGGCGTTTGGTAACTGAAGAGGTTGATGCCATAAACATGGCCACTTACAATTTCGCAAGCCCTTATCAGGATAAATCGGGCCATGAGACTTATGATATTACCCCTTATAAGACGTGGGGAAACACCCCCACCGCCTCATCTAAATCCTTAGTTGAAACAACCTTAAATATCGCGAAATTTTACGGTAATAATGAAGCCAAGGCGCGGTATGATGAACTCCAAGAAGTGGTGTTTTCTCATCAGAAAAAATAAATGTACGCCAGTTACGGTATGAATTGAAAGACATTCTGAGTCCATGGTAGGGATTTTTGATAGTTTGTCATTAAAATCATAGTTAGGGCTAAACGTTAAGCATTCATTTATGCATAACTTGAGTTACATAAGGGTTAAATCAGCGATAAATAAGTGGATAGAAAAAGACCTTCTCCGTGTCCAGGCGGTGAAGGTCTTTTCCATTAATTAAGCTTTAACAAATTCAATACGTTCAACTTTTAGTCCTGGTTTTGTAAACTCGATACCGAAGTCATAGAACCCTGGTTCTAA
>DNGE01000157.1:21014-21791 GCA_003486705.1 Bacillota bacterium | reverse complement strand
GTTTAGTTATTATGTTTATGAGTCTGAGTTGGGCAATAACGGTGTTTATTTTACGTGATGTTTTATAAGGGGATTAAATAAAATAATTCGCTTTGACTTTGTTTTGTAGCTGGCTGTGGTTGAATATAGGGGTGTGATATTGTGATGAAGTGAGTGTTTTTAAGTTAAAATAGGGTACCAAAAAAAAAGAGACAACGGTTGTTAGGCTGTTGTCTCTTTCGTATGATAGACGGGTGTTTCTGTCCGTTTGGTACCGATAAATGAAGTGGCGATTCCGATAATCGATAAGATCATGAAGATGATAAAGCAGAGTTTAAATTGGCTGGGGGTGTATTGGTAAGCACCGGTAATTAATTTTTGTTTGGCTGTGGCATCGAGTGCAAAACCTATCATTAAACTAATGATTGAGCTACCGATAAATTCGCCTGAGTTTACAATGCTTGTGCCAAGACCTCCAAATCGTTGCTCACAATGTTGTAAAATATCTGTAAAGGAAACAATATGAGCCATGGCTAAAAAGCCCATGATTAAAAATAAGATAACTAGCATGAAGATGGATGGTTTTCCATTCGCAATAATTAAAAAGTAAAACCAACATAAGGCCATTCCGGTTGAGGCAAGACGTGGGATCATGGCAAGGTTATGTGAAAAGTAATGTGCAATTGTATTGATGCAAAGTGAACCGATAATCATGCCAAACATAATAAATGAGATAAGAAATGAGGCTTTTGTGTTTGACATGTGGTAGACGGTTTGTAAGTAGTTAATTCCCCAAAC
>DNGE01000157.1:10792-20756 GCA_003486705.1 Bacillota bacterium | reverse complement strand
GCGGGATTTGTTAGGAGTGAAACAAAGCCTTGCTTAAAGTTGATTTGTTGTGTGACCGGCAGTTCACCTTCAGCAGGATAACCGTATGACTCGGGTGTATCTTTGACAAAAATAAATATTAAAAAGGCAATACCCACACAAAGCATCCCCATGGCTATTATTGAATAGCGCCAACCGATGATGCCAACTAAGATGGCAAGCGGAAATGTTGCAAGCATTCCACCGATATTACCGATAAAAGAAAGTAGGCCGGATGCTTTGGTAAAATCCTTTTTTGAAAACCAAATGGTTTGTGATTTTAAGATTGAGATAAAAATAACACTAGAACCAAAGCCAACCAAGAAACGGCCGAGGAAGATAAGGCTGATATGAGGAGCGATTCCAAGTATGATTGAACCGATTCCAGTAATAAGCACGCCTAAAAAACTGATTTTTTTGTACCCAAAATAATCAAGCAATAAGCCTGCAGGGACTTGCATAAAGGCGTACGTGTAAAAGGTAATGGAAGCAACGCTTCCAAGTGTAGATGCTGATGCGTTAAAATCTGTGGCAATGGCTGGTGAAATGACACCCATGGCGCTTCGATGAAATAATGACATAACAAATGATAAGGCTAAAATCATCCAGATTCGCCACTTGTAAAACGAATAACTTCTCATATAAATCTCCCCAAATTAGAATAATAATATTGACTGTAAATATTATGCAATTATAGAAGACAATAATCAACAGATTATGGTAAAAATTTAAATTTTATAAGCGCTTTCTAAGAGTGGAGTTAAACAAAGATAAAATAAGCAACTTGGGATGTTTTTTTTCCATGTTCAGATGATGTTTTTAATCGTTTGAAAGGATCAATATTATTGATTATTGTATTTAAAGATTGCCACTGAAATCCCCTGTATGTTATCTGATCATAACGGTGGCAATGCTTAAAAATTTAGAGCTGCTTATGTCTAACCTTTGGTAGCTGATAAAAATAGAAAATGCAGAAGTAAAATTTCCAATTCACACATCGTTAGGCATCAATACGATTATAAAGTTATCATTTACCAAAGCTTATTAAGG
Organism: Bacillota bacterium; assembly: GCA_003486705.1. Classification (GTDB taxonomy): domain Bacteria; phylum Bacillota_I; class Bacilli_A; order MOL361; family Turicibacteraceae; genus Turicibacter. Next base: position 19,688 of record DNGE01000157.1, on the reverse strand, counting down.
ATGTTACAATGAGATAAATTTAAATGATTAGAGGGATTTGTTATGTATATTGTCAGTTCGTGTTTAGCGGGAGTTGAGTGTCGCTATGATGGAAAATCGAATGCCGTGACTGAAATTGTTGAATTAGTCAAGGAAGGAGCGGCTATTCCACTTTGTCCAGAAGTTTTAGGTGGACTCTGTATTCCTAGAATTCCGTGTGAAATTGTTGAGGGCAAAGTGTTAACGCAATCCGGTCATGATGTGACAGCAGCCTTTGAAATGGGAGCGCAAAAAACGCTAGAAATTGCAAAAGTATTAGGCGCAAACAAGGCGATACTAAAATCAAAAAGTCCATCTTGTGGGTGTGGTCAAATTTACGATGGCACCTTCTCGCGCCAATTGAAAAATGGAAATGGTATAGCAGCACAAGTATTGCTAGCGCATGGTTTTTGTGTTCAAACAGAAGATGAATTTGTAGCCAATACCGTGTCAGGACAATAGATTTAATCACTTTTATGACGTAGGGAAGTGCTCAGTAAAGAGAATCTACCATGAAGGTGGCAAATAATTTACAAAATTAGCTCAAAAAGCGTGGGAAATCTAGAAAATTAGTGTAAAATATAAAAGTGAAAAAAGAAGTAGGAGGAATTTTAAATGACTAAGACTTTAGTATTCGGACATAAGAATCCAGATACAGATTCTATTACATCAGCAGTTGTCATGGCTGATTTACAAACAAAATTAGGACATGACGTTGAAGCGGTTCGCTTAGGTGAATTAAATAAAGAAACAGCGTTTATTTTTAACCACTTTGGAATTGAAGTGCCACGTTTAATCTCAAACTTAGACGGTGTTGAAGAAGTTATTTTAGTTGACCACAATGAATTCGGACAAAGTGCTGACGGAATTGAAAATGTGACAATTAAGATGGTTGTTGACCACCACCGTATTGCGAACTTCCAAACATCAGAACCGTTATTCTACCGTGCTGAACCGGTTGGATGTACAGGAACAATTCTTTACAAAATGTTCAAAGAGAATGGTGTTGAAATTGAACCGAAAATCGCAGGATTAATGGCAAGTGCGATCGTTTCAGATTCATTATTATTCAAATCACCAACTTGTACACCACAAGATGAAGCTGCAGCACGTGAATTAGCTGTGATTGCTAATTTAGATTTAGAAGTTTACGGATTAGACATGTTAAAAGCAGGAACTGATCTTTCAGATTTAACATCTGAGCAATTATTATCAATCGATGCAAAAGTGTTCCCAATGGGTGCTGCAAAAGTTGAAATCGCTCAAGTTAACACAGTAAGCATTGAGGATATGATGACTCGTAGCGAGGAATTAAAAGCTGCGATGAATGCTTCAATTGCTGCAAAAGAATTAGATTTATTCGTTGTTGCAATCACGGACATCTTAAACAGCAACTCACAAATTATTGCTGTAGGTAACCGTACAGATATCGTTGAAAAAGCATTCAACGTAACATTAGAAAATGACTCAGCATTATTAGCAGGAGTTGTTTCTCGTAAGAAACAAATCGTGCCACCAATGGATAAAAATGCGTAAGCGTTAAAGATATTTTAAGAACCCACTTGTGGGTTCTTTTTTTAGTTGGTAAAATATAGGTATAACTTTTTGTCATTTTGTACAATTTGCCGCTCAAATTAAATTTACATTTCATGAGTGGAATATAGTGGTTGACGGTGAAGGGGTTGCTTCGATCATTGTAATTAAGCCAATTGGTCATCATGTGAGAAAGTCTAGTTAAACATTTATGAGGGGAAGATTATAAATGAGATTAACGGGAATAATAAATAAAAGAGATACGATGTTAGCCATCATTTTATTCGCATTATTTGTGAGTTCAATTAGTGTTATCATCAAGCAATTCATATTTTTGGGGATGGGGGTGTCTTTGTGAGCATACTTGACATAATGAGTCGTTTTATTCATAGCAAAAAACAAAAAAGAGTTCAATCTCAACAGAGTATTCCACTACAGGGTGAGGATCTGTTAAGTGAACAAACGCTGATTCATAATCCGATTGAAAAAAATCAGAATGAGATGTTAAACACGTCGATAATGGAAGGAATCGTGCATGATAATCAAAGTGTGACAACAGAGCACCTGACGGAATCGCAAATAGGGGATATTATATTAGATGGCAAAGAATTAGTTACAGACGAAGTATCGAAGCCTATTGTGGAAACAAAACAGGTGATTTCAGTTCAAGTCGAGTCATTTAAATCATTTCAAGAAGAGAATGAACTCATTTCAAAAAAAATGAACAAACCGACAGTCACAGAATTAGAGCCAAAACAAAAGCAAGAACAGTTTGTTCAATTGAGTTTAGATGAATTTTTGTCTGATGCGCTAATAATTAATCAGCACGAATTAGAAGGAAGCGGATCACTAGGTAAATTTGAGCAACAAATATTCGATGAAGTTCAAACGATTTTATCAAATCATCATCGCCCATTAGATAACGTTAAAACAAAATATGTTGGGGGATACTTTGATATTGTTGGACGAAGAACCATGTTAAGATTTAAATTAAAAGGACGAAAAAAATATATCTTAACTCATTTGTCACCCGAAGAGGTGAGTGCAAAGAATTTGTTATCAGTTGCTCCATCGAAAAATGAAAAGTATAAAACAAGAATTCCTATTATATCACTGTATGTTTTAGAGCAATTATCAGATTATATTTTGCAACGTTATGATGACGTGTACTAAAAAGAGCGTAGCTCTTTTTTTTGACTCAAAGCACTGATTTTAAGCAAAAAGTTTACATTGCACTTAGTATGTGTAATTAAAATAGGTTATAATAGGAGAAGTTATAGTTTTGGAGGTATTTAAATGAAAGATTATATTGATTTATTTTGGACATTCTTTCGTATTGGTGGATTAACATTCGGTGGTGGGTATGCCATGTTACCGATGTTACAAAAAGAAGTGGTTGAAAATAAAAAGTGGGCAACAGAAGAAGAATTGTTAGATTATTATGCTGTGGGACAATGTACACCAGGTGTTATTGCGGTTAACACAGCAACGTTTATCGGATATAAATTACATGGTGTATTAGGCGCTATTGCCGCGACGCTTGGTGTTGTTTTTCCATCTCTTGTCATTATTATGAGTATCGCTGCCTTTTTGCAAAACTTTGAAGAGATTGCCTGGGTGCAACATGCCTTTAATGGAATTCGCGTAGCGGTCTGTGTGCTTGTATTAAACGCCATTATTAAGTTATGGAAAAGTTCAGTCGTGGATAAACTCGGTGTGGCAATCGTTATTTTAACGTTTGTTTTAGGTGTCTTTTTAAATGTATCACCTGTCTATATTGTTATCATAGCGACGTCTGTTGGAATTCTCTTATATGTTAAAGAGAAAGGAGGGCGTAAATAATGAAGATCTTATTAATATTATTTTTTGAGTTTTTTAAAACGGGATTATTTGCTGTTGGAGGCGGTTTAGCGACATTACCGTTCTTATATGAAATAGCTTCAAAATATGACTGGTTTGATGAATCATTACTTGCAGATATGATTGCCATTTCTGAATCAACACCAGGGCCAATTGGGGTCAACATGGCCACATATGCTGGTTTTCATGCTAAAGGTATCATAGGTGGCGTTGTCGCAACGCTTGGTTTAGTTTTTCCATCCGTCATTATTGTGATTTTAGTAGCTAAAGTCCTAAAGAAATTTAAAGAGAGCGAATTAGTCAAACGTATATTTTATGTTTTACGTCCTGCTGTTACCGGTTTGATTGCCGTTGCTGGATTTGCTGTTTTAAAGATTTCTGTGTTTAATGTAGAACGCTTTGAAGAAACGAATCAATTTGCAGACTTTTTTAATTGGAAAGCGTTGATTTTATTCGGTGTACTATTTTATCTGATTGAAAAGTATAAAAAACACCCAATCGTCTATTTAGCGGGTGCAGCACTTGTGGGTGTCATTATTGGTTTATAAAGTTATGCCTGTAAGTGAAATAGAATCTAGTTTGAAGACCTGTTAATAGATATTTAAAAAGGAAAGGATGAAAGTCCTTTCCTTTTTCTTTGCATTATTTTTTTGTTTTATCTAATTATTGGAAGCCATGGGGTTAGGTCGTTGTGAGATAGAATGGGAATACGAAAAATGTCGAAAAAACGTGAAGTAAAGGTTTAAATATCCTATGAAATAAGGTAAACTTGAAGTATAAAGAATCATATGAGGTGTTACACATGAATTTGAAAGAACAAAAGAAAAAGCATCGTTTTTGGATGAATTTAGCGTTTGGATATATTGTGGCATTATTTACTAGTGTGGTCGTGTTATTCTTTAACCTAGGCTCGATCTACATTAGTGTTTCATGTTTTACAATTTGCTTTATTACAGTAATTGGAGCAAAAATTTGTTTTGCAAGAGCTGATAAGTATGAAGTATCACAGGAACTTGTGATAACTGAAGATGAGCCAACGACTGAAGAATTAATGGCTAACAATGTGACTGAATCTGTAAATCTTGATGCTAACAAAGAAGATGAAACGGATGACTGCCCCCTTGTAGCAGATGTTGTTTTCACTGAAGAAATGTCTGATTGTGAAACGTTAGAAACAAATGACATGGAAACGAATGAAAACATTAGTGAGATTGAAGGTGTTTCAGTAGAAGAAACGACGGTTGAACTCACTGAATCAACCATTGAACAAACAGACGAAATCATTGAATCTGACGAAGGCACAACCGAAATTGAAAAGACAACGTTAAAAAGTGACAATGAATTAGATGCATTTGAACAAGAAATTTTAGACCAAATCACAGGGATATTAAATCAACATCATCGAGATACTTCGAGTCTAAGTACTAAAAAAGTAGGTAACTACTTTGATGTCCAAGCTAACGCAACGATTGCACGTTTTAAACTAAAAGGGCGTAAGCAATATTTATTATCGCACTTAGAAGAATCAGTTTTAAAGGAAAAAGGCCTAACGGTTGAAGCCCCTTCTAAAAATGAAAAATTTAATAGTCGTATCATTTTAACTTCAAGTGATGTGTTACAGACATTAAGTGATTATATTGTAGAAAATTTTGATAAAGCTTGTTAAAAAACTCCCGATCGGGAGTTTTTTTATAAATAAATGAGGAGTATTCAATGCTAAAGGGCTGATAGCGCTTCAATCTTAAAAGCTGATATTTGTTTGATAATATGACATATCTATACACACTACAGCGTATGTTTAAAAGACAAGTTTTTGGTGCCTTGTCTAAGATAATTTGTGAGTGAGGATGGTAGAAATGTTATCGTACAAGTATTTGTTTGATCTAGCTTTGATATTATTAAGTACGAAATTGCTCGGACTTTTAACCAAGAAATTTCAAATGCCACAAGTCGTGGGTGCACTTCTTGCGGGCTTGTTTTTAGGTCCTGCAATGTTTAATATCTTACACGAGACAGAGTTTATTACACAATTAGCAGAGCTAGGTGTTATTGTTCTCATGTTTACTGCCGGATTAGAAACAGATTTAAAAGAATTAAAAAATACAGGACCCGCAGCCATTGTGATTGCGTTGTTTGGAATAGTTATTTCGTTATTAGGTGGATTTTTGGCGGCGTATGTGTTTAATGTCCCTGCAATGAGTGGTTTAGATGTTTCAGGTGTATTGCAATGTTCATTTATTGGGTTAATTATTGTTTCGACGTCGGTGAGCATTTCTGTTGAAACGTTAAAAGAGCTTGGTAAATTAAATACACGTGCGGGGAATACGATACTTGGTGCAGCAATTATTGATGATATTTTAGGACTAGTTGCGTTAACTATTTTTACAAGTTTTGCAGATGATAGTGTCTCGATTGGCAGTGTATTATTTAAAGTTATCGCTTATTTTATTTTTGCCATTGTGGTGGGGTATATTGTGTATAAGTGGTTTGATAAATGGACGAAACGTTACAATTGTGATATGAGACGATTTGTGATTATTGGATTTGTGATGTGTTTATTATTATCATTTATTTCGCAAGCTGTTTTTGGCATTTCAGATATTATTGGTGCTTTTATTGCAGGACTTATTTTATCAAGTACAAATGAAGCATCTTACATAAAAACACGATTTGAAACGATGTCATATATGTTATTATCGCCAATCTTTTTTGCGAGTATCGGAATTAAAGTTGACCTTTCTTCAATGAGTCCGAATTTAATTTGGTTTACTTTCGCTTTATTAATAGCAGCGATTTTTGGTAAGATTGTAGGCTGTGGTATAGGAGCTAAATTAGCACGATATTCAAATTTAGAGGCCTTACAAGTCGGAACAGGAATGATTGCGCGTGGAGAGGTAGGACTTATTATTGCGAGTAAAGGAGCGGCTATTGGATTAGTTAGTGCAACCTTATTTGCACCTATTGTTGTTGTTGTCATTATCACACCTATTATTACACCTGTGTTATTAAAGCTTGTATTTGCAAGTAGAGATAAAGGTTGTGAGGACGTTTTAAGTGAGTCATTAGAAGAAAGTGCATGTGTTGTTTAATGAAGTGAAGATAGACAAAAAAAAATCATGGCACGAAGGGCCATGATTTTTTTATTGAGAAAAGACTAAGAAGTAAAGTAAAACCGCAATCCCAAGAACGATACGGTAGTAACCAAATACTTTGAAGTCATGTTTTTTGATATAATCCATTAAGAATTTAATCGCAACCATAGAAACGATAAATGAGACTAATGATCCAATCCCTAAGATCATCCATTCAAAGCCTGAGAAGGCCATCCCGTTTTTCACAAGTTTTAAAGCAGATGCTCCAAACATAGTCGGGATTGCTAAGAAGAATGAGAATTCAGTTGCAATATAGCGAGATGTCCCTAAGTAAACGCCACCAATGATTGTCGCAGCTGAACGAGATGTACCAGGAATTAAAGCTAAACATTGGAATAATCCAACCCCAATTGCACGAGGGATTGATAATTGTTCAAAATCATTTACTTTAGGCTTATGATTACCATTTTCTAAAATAATCATAATAATACCATAAATAATTAACATTGAAGCAACCGTGATTGGGTTAAAGAATTTTGCTTCAATCATATCATCAAATAATAATCCAATAACAGCAGACGGAATGACAGCAATAATAACTTTCATCCAAATGTTCCAAGTTTTTGTACGCTCTACCGCAGTTTTGTGCGGATCAAGTGGATTTAACTTATTAAAGAAGAAGACAATAACGGCAATAATCGCTCCTAATTGAATAACAACGTTAAACGTATTAATGAATTCCTGTGATGCATCTAAGTTTACCCATTCATTCACTAAGATTAAATGCCCAGTACTACTTACTGGTAACCACTCTGTGATCCCTTCGACGATCCCTAAAATAATCGTCTTAAAAATTTCAATAAATTCATACACAACTAAGTACCCCTTTCTGAGACCAACTATATCGGAAAAAAACAAATAAAAAACCTATTTAATTTTTCCCACATAACAGTTATAATACCATTAATTATTATAAAATTCGAGATTTCAATGAAATTTACTCAAAAAAACAAAGGAAATAAAAGCGGGGGAATGAAAATGTTACATCACACGGGAACTTGTTATTTAGAAACGGAGCGATTAATCTTAAGACCTTTCAAATTAACTGATGCGGAAGATGCGTTTAAGAATTGGACAAATGACGATGAAGTGACAAGATATTTATCGTGGCCAACACACACAAATATTGACGTGACGCGCCATGTTATTCAACTATGGGAGAAGGCGTATGAGCAACCGAATGTCTACCAATGGGCAATCATTCATAAAGTAGATAATGAAGTGATAGGATCAATTTCATTGTTGAATGTGAATGATAAGGAAGCATGTGTAGAAGCGGGCTACTGTCTATCTAAACAGTATTGGAAGCAAGGCATTACACCTGAAGCCTTATCAAAAGTGTTAGACTTAGCGTTTAATGAGGTAGGGTTTAAGAGAATTACAGCTCGTCACCACATAGACAACGAACCATCTGGTCGTGTGATGAAAAAAGTTGGGATGACATTTGATAAAGTGGTACAAAATGATGTTGAAGATAATCAAGGGAATTTAACCGCTTGTGCGTATTATAAAATAGAGGCGGATGATTGGAAGTAAGCCACCATAACATTTAATCAGCCTATGGTACATGAAGGGACATAGACGACCTTGATGATAGATCATCATTTAGTAACTAGAAGTTATGTTTATTAGCGTTTGAAAATAGCGTATTAAAGAAATAATAAATTGGAATTTTAAATCCAAAATTGTTAATATCATAAAGTCATAAATGACTCACAAGAAATATTGAAAAATGTTCAAACTAGGAATGCGCAATAAAATTCTGAACAAAGCTTTATAATATGAAACCATGAAAAAAGAATTAATTATATTACGAGCAATGGAATTAGAAGACGCAGCCTTCATTTATGATTTGTTTCAAATCCCAATGTATCAACCTATCTTTCATGAAGAAAAAACAAGTCTTGAGACATGGAAAACCAGATGTTTAACCATGATCCAAAGTCCGAGATCATACGATTACATTATTCATGATCCAGACATTAATTCAGATATTGGTTATGTTGGTTTGTATCAACCAAGCGATGAACATGAAATTGAATTGCAAGTCGTTGTACTAGATCCAGATTATTGTGGGCAAGGTGTTGGAACAACAGTTGTAGACTTGCTAAAACAAAAGTTCACGGATTTGAAACATGATAAAATGACCGTTAAAACACTAGCTAAAAATTTTAAATTAAAGCATTTTTACGCTAAAAATCTGTTTTATGAAATGGGAGACGAGTTTATTGAAGAAATAGACTCAGATTCCTTTGAAACATACGTGAAAATGGAATGTGAATTAAAATCATAAGGAAGAACCCGATTAGGGTTCTTTTTTATGATATCACAAG
>DNGE01000157.1:7501-10591 GCA_003486705.1 Bacillota bacterium | reverse complement strand
GTCTTTTTTATGATATCACAAGAAATTTACAAAAAATGGTATAAACTATAAAGGTTTTATGTTATGTTAATTAGGAAACGTGTTTCATTTCTTAAATAACAGGTGTGGTTAAATGTTAAAGAGTTAGTCGAAGTTGAATGAGTTGCCCCTTTCATTTGACCCCCACGCATGAACAACTATTAATCTCTCCCATGTTATAAGAAAGATTAGGCAAAGATGCTGGATTGAAGGAGGCGGTATAATGACTAAAATTCTCGTGGTTTATAATTCAAGATATGGAAGTACTCAAAAGTATGCTGCTTCTTTAAGTAACAGTTTAGATGCAGATTTAATTCCGTTAGCTTTTTTAGAACCAGATGAATTAAAAAATTATGATACGATTGTCTATGGTGGGGGCCTCTACGCAGGAAAACTGAAAGGAATCAAGCTCCTAGCTGATAACTTTAAGCACCTTTCACACAAAAACCTCGTTGTTTTTACATGTGGATTAGCTGACCCTAAAAATGAAGATAATGTTAAAAAGATACACACGTCGTTAGATAAAGTATTCAAGCCCGAAATGAAAGAAAAAATATCATGTTTCCATGTTCGTGGCGGAATTAATTATAAAGAACTAACATTTGGGCATAAAATAATGCTAGTCATGTTCAAAAAAATGGTTGCTAAGCAAACTAACTTAAGTGAAGAAAGCAAAGAACTGTTAGCAACAGACGGACAAGTCGTAAATTATGTAGACGAATCAACACTTCAGCCAATGCTTGAGCATATTAAAAAATTACAGACTACTAAATAGAGTATGATAAATAACGAGAACCTTGGTTTAGGTGAGGAGAATATCAATTGAATGTAACAAAGAAACTAGGAATGATCATGTTAATAGCAGTGGGGCTAATACTTCTTGTTTTGTTATTAATCGATGACGTGATTGAAAAAAGTCAATCATCAAACACCATAACTTCATATATTTCTTACATGGTTGATTTTAATATAGTGGATGAATTTATAGAAAATCATCAAACATTTATTGAGATTGAAATATTGAGTGAAGAGTTTTTACAAGCCTATAACTTAGATAAGAATAAGATAATATTACGGGTTAGTGAAGAACTTAAAGATTCCATCCTCATTAATCATCAGTTACCTTATATTGGACTGGGCATTGTTCTTGAAGTAAATGAAAATGAAATAGCTTATGAGTATTTTTCAAGCTTTCAACAGAATCCAAATTATGTGATTTGTTATGAAGCGTTTTATCCATATATTCAAATAAATCGTTTGGACTAGTGAGATAAATTGAAAAAATAGTAAGTTAGTTTAGAGCGTTGTATAATAAGGAGGAATAATATAGGAAATATAAGAGTGTTTGTTCAAAAGCACAAGAAAGTATCAAGATTAGTATTGATTAGTTATTTGATTTTTTGTGGATGTTTTATGTTTCCATTATCAAATGAAAGATGGTCATTTAATTTTGAAAAAGCATACATGATTATTGTAGCTTATGGAATATTAGCCATTTTGTTTGCGAGTTTGTTAAGTGGTAAAAAGACTATATATGTGTATTTGATATCATTATTATTGACAACGGTAGGAATGGTTTTACGTTATATCATAGAGTATGGTGAATATTCAAATACAATAAACTTTACACAAACAAATATCATTATATATTTAGGGATAATTCCAGTATTTTGTACACTTATCTATTGGATTATTTGTAAATTTGATTTCATAACTTGGAAGTAGGAGTACCTAGGATGCCTCTTTTGTTATTTATCTAAATAGTCTATGAAATCAACGCGATAAAAAAAATCAAATTAAAACCCATTAACGAACTTCAGGCAAAGACTGAACTAAGTTAATGGGTTTATTTTTATTTAGCGCAAGTGGCCGCCACCGCTAACACGTAAGATTTCACCGGTGATAAATGATGACTTGTCATCTAATAGGAATAATACCCCATTAGCTACGTCTTCAACGTAGCCAATACGTTTTAATGGATAGTTAGCCACGAGCGCCATGCGCATCTCATCTTTTTCAGGTTCGCGACGCGTCATCGGCGTGTCGATGTATGACGGTGCCACGCAGTTGACACGGATGTTTGGTGCTAGCTCAAGTGCTAAGTTTTGAGTCATTTGGCAAATCGCCGCTTTTGCAGGCGAGTACCCGATACATTTAGCCACAGGCTTAGTTGCAAGTGATGAGGAAATGGTCACGATATTTCCTTCTTTTAAATAAGGTAGAACTGCACGGATCGTATTGTACGTTCCCATCACGTTGACATTGAATAATTCAAAGAATCGTTCTTCTGTTGTGTTGTAAACGTCTTCGGCAACACCACAAATACCCGCACAAGGCACTAGCCCATGAATGTCTGTGATTCCGTGTTGCGTTAAGATTTCTTGTAATTTGGCGTTTAAGCTGACGTGGTCGGTTACATCTGCTTGAAAGTAGTGGAAGTTTTCGTGATTAATGTTAGCTGCTTCTTCTAAACCCAGTCCAACCACCACATGGTTTTGTTCTAATAATAATGTTGTAATGTGTTCTCCAATCCCACTTGAAGCACCACTAATTAAATATGTTTTTTGCATACTCTCTCACCTCAGTTTATAAATGGGCACCGCCTGAAATGGCGATGGTTTCACCTGTCATAAAATCATTGCGCATTAAGAAAAGAATGGTGTCAACAACATGCGCTGTGTTTCCACCTTTTTGTAGGGGATATGTCGTTTCGACCATCTCTACTAGTTTATTATAATTTGGATTACTCTGCGTCATCGGTGTATCAATAAATCCGGGAGCAACGGCATTCACGCGAATGCTCGGCGCTAATTCTAAAGCCATTGTTTCCGTCAAGGAAATAATGGCGGTTTTAGCTGCGTTATAGCCAATATAATTAGGCATCGCGCGAAGAGCAAATAAGGAAGAGAAGTTAATGATAACCCCAGTCTCTTGTTGCTTTAATAAAGGTAGTGCGAAGTGACACACGTTGTAGGTTCCAAATAAGTGTGTCTCAATTAAGCGTCTAAAGTCTTTAGGTGCCGTTTTTTCAAGTGATTGATTTGCCCCAGTAATACCAGCAACATTAATTAC
>DNGE01000157.1:6822-7198 GCA_003486705.1 Bacillota bacterium | reverse complement strand
GCTTCTTGCTTATCAAATCCAATAACATGTGACCCTAAATCTAATAAAGTCATGGCTAAGTCACGCCCAATACCCGAAGCACTCCCCGTGACTAAAAAATATTTTCCTCTTAGCTCCATCCCAATTCTCCTTACTTTAATTCTAATGTCGTGCTTAAATCATACGCTTTTTCATTTGTTTCTAAATATAACTGATACGTTCCGGTTGGCAAAGTAGAAAGATCGGTAAAGTCCGTTATTCGCACCAACTTTGAAGATTTAACCAGGCGCTTATAATGTTTTGCCAAGCTTTGTGATTGGATTTCGCCTTCTTTTACAAGATGTACATCAAAAGGATGAATACTAAATTCATAAGAAACCCCATCACTTGCGCGAAG
>DNGE01000157.1:0-6607 GCA_003486705.1 Bacillota bacterium | reverse complement strand
CCAAGTATGATTGTATCTTCAAGAGACTTCACGGGAATATAAGCGGATAAGGTTAAGATGTCATCCGCTAAAGTGACTGATTGAACAGATTCAGCATGTAACGTCGCATCAGGTAATGCCTGTTCAGTTGTAATCATTGTTTTAAACGCATTGAGATGTTCAGATCCTAAAACTGTTACCTCAGGCGTTTCAACAGTAGAACGGAGGTTGAGGTCATCTAACGATACGTTTTGAGCCGTGTAAATGTGGTTTTCACCACTTCCAAGTAAGTCCATTGAGAACGTAATGTCAGTTGAATCATCCGCATTTACCTCGTAAAGCTTCCCACCGCTTAAGTTACCATGAATGGCAAATCCAAATAAGACAAGCATTTGATTTGAAGCTTCGATATAATCAATTTCACTAATAATAGTTGATCGTGCACTCGAACCTAACTCACGCCCAAACTCCCATAACAATTCAACCGTCATATCTTTTTCATTAATGCGGTAATGAACCCCACGACTAAACTGATTTAAATCTGTATACTCTTCCCGTGGAAATACGCCGATATCGACATGGTTGTCGAACAGAATCAAGTCGGTTGTATCCGGATTGTTATCCATATCAGGTAATGTTTTGGCACTGTGTTGTGCAAAGGCCCAACTAAATTTATCTCCAATCGGTGTTAATAAATAACGCTGATACTCAGGTGTTACCTCATCGTGTGGCCCAAAAATCCATTTTAATTCTTCGCTTTGTTCATCAATTTTTAACACCATACTTTGCGAACGCCCTGAGGTAATCAAGGTGTTATCGTTTGAATCAATCATCGCGTAATTTAAGTGGTACCAATCATTATAAGATTCATTAATGTATTGCGGTAAGGTTTGTTCAAAGCGTGTGATATCAAGATAGTCTCGGATGTTCGTTTCAGATACAATTGCCCCTGTTTCACGGTCAATGGTATAAGTCATATCTTCAATGTATTTTTCAGACGTTTTATCACCCGAATTAATGAGGATATCGCCACTTGCTGTTTCAAATAACGAGTGATGACCAGCCCCAGGAATATAGTAGGTTGTAAAAATTTGTCCTAAAAAATCTATTTCTTGTAGCATGACTTGGTAGTAATGGAAATATGATTTATTGTAAGTGAGTAAATTCCCATTTTGCAATAAGACGAGACTACCAGAGGTTGACTCTTGAACCCAACGGATATCACCATAAGAATCAATGAGATATTTATTATAATCATCATTGAGTAAATAAAGTCCAAGTTCTGAAGAGTGGCTTGTTTCACTAGTTACAGTGGGTTTGAAATTCATATTCTCAATGGGATTAGTTAAAATTTCAAGTGTGGCAGACGATGTGGTTCCATCTTCAGACGTCGCCACTAAATTTACCGTATTACGATAATCAGGGTATAGGCCAATTAACTGAATCTCGTGTTCTTGTGCCAATTGATCGTTTTCATAACTTAAAGATGCATGCTCAGTTTTCCCTTCAACGACCACCTGGATTTTAGTGGGTTGTTCTGTTTTAAATTTAAGCAGATAACTCAGGGGAGAATTTTTAAAGGGGTTATGTATGATTAACGGTTCGGTTAACGTAAAATTTCCACTAGCATACTCCTGTTCAATGGATTGCTTAATCTCTAGTTGCAAATCACTGACTGTTGTGTTGGGTGAAATGATTTTCACATCAGGTGTAGGTGTTGTTGATGCCTTTATAAAACAAATCAGTCCAACGATTAAAAAGATAAATCCGATAAGATATTTTTTTGTGCGACTCATAAAACCTCCTGAAAAATTAAAACATAATGTCTAATTTTACTACATCGGAATAAATTTGTCTTTTTCTTTGTAAATATTAGGTAAAAATATCACGTTCTTAACAACAGGTGGGTATTTTAAATTAGGTGGATTAGGTGGATTAGGTCCGTTAATCAAATGATGACACTATCACATAAATAAAGGAAAATGACAAATACTAAGGATGATATTAACCATTTTTAGTTGAGGTGATACAATGACCCAGTTTTACTTAATGCCACACCCCCCTGTTATGGTGCCAAGCGTAGGAGAAGGCCGTGAGAAAGAAATTCAAGCTACAATAGATGCTGCTCAGTATATTAAAGAGAAAATAGCGCGCTCGAACATAGAGACCATCATCGTCATTACCCCACATGGCCCCCTTTTTCGAGATGCCATAGCCTTGATGTCAACTGATAAATTGAGTGGCGATTTAGCTAAGTTCGGTGTGCCACAAGAATCGTTAACATTTAATGTGGATGTCTCTTTATGTGATGAAATTTTAAGAACAGCTGAGGAATATCAATCTTCCTTTGTTGGTTTAACCGAGGAATCAGCCCTTCGTTATCGCATCGTGTTAGAACTTGATCACGGGGCATATGTCCCACTATCATTTGTTGCAGACCCTTCAATCCATAAAATTGTACATTTAACATACGGATTTATGTCGCCTTTGGCGCTGTATGAAGCGGGAATGGTCATAAAAAAAGCCATTATGGATACAGATACAGACGTGGCCGTCATTGCATCAGGTGATTTGTCCCACTGTTTAACCAAAGACGGTCCGTATCCGTATCATCCGAGTGGAGCGAACTTTGATCGTACCTTAATGGAGGTATTAAAGCGTGGAAACTTTGTTGAACTGCTCAACTTACCACCCAAACTAATAAGTGATGCGGGTGAATGTGGATTGCGCTCGTTATACATATTAGCCGGATGTATGGATGGATGCAAAGTTTCTGGAAATGTTTTAAGTTATGAAGGACCCTTTGGTGTGGGATATGGCGTGGTTGAGTTTCACTGTAAACAAGGTCCATCAATTTATAAGGAACTTAAAGACAAAAGAGCGCAATTACATGAATCCCGATTAAATCTTAAAAACCCATATACGACATTGGCGCGTCGTAATCTAGACTGCTTTTATCAACAGAAACGTGAACTTGAAGTCACACAAGATTTACCCAAAGAATTGCTAGAACACCGCCGTGGGGTGTTTGTGTCGGTAAAAAAAGATGGGCAGTTACGTGGGTGTATTGGCACGTTTTTACCGACGACCGATTGTATCGCCCAAGAAATTATTAATAATTCACTTTCGGCTGCGCTGAATGACCCGCGCTTTCCGCCGGTTCAACCGAGTGAGTTAAATGATTTAGATATCTCAGTTGATGTGCTAGAAGCACCGGAGGTGTGCCAAAAAGAGGATTTAGATCCACGCCGTTACGGCGTTATTGTTAGCAAAGGGTATAAACGCGGGTTATTGCTACCGATGCTTGAGGGCATTGATACAGTCGAGCAACAATTACAAATTGCGCTTGAAAAAGGCGACATCGATGAGTTTGATAACTACGTGATTGAACGCTTTGAAGTCACACGTTACAGTGAGGTGGACGATGAATAAAGAAGCCCTGTTTTATGAAGTTAACGGAGATAAAATTCATTGTCATCTTTGTCCGCACAGCTGTGTGCTAAAAGCGGATCAGCGTGGGATTTGCAAGGTGCGAATCGCCTTGCAAGAGGATGAACTAAAATTGTATACCGAAAACTATGCAGAGATAACGTCACTCGCCGTGGACCCCATTGAGAAAAAACCGCTATACGAGTTTCATTCGGGTAGCATGGTTTTATCTATTGGCTCATTTGGATGCAATTTCACCTGCTCTTTTTGTCAAAATCATGCGATTTCCCAGGTGCGTCCGCAATCGACGACTGTCACCCCTGACCATCTTTTACAAATACTAGATGAAGTAGATGAAGAGGTTTCGAATAATATTGGGGTCGCTTTTACGTATAATGAGCCGTCTATTTGGTTTGAATATGTTTTAGATTGCGCGAAGTTAATTAAAACGCAACGTCCTCAAAAGAAAATTGTAATGGTGACCAATGGATTTATTAATGAAGAACCATTAAACGCCCTGCTTCCTTATGTCGATGCATTCAACATTGATTTAAAAGGTAATGATGATTACTATCGCACGCTTTGTACCGGACGACTACATCCTGTTATGGATAGTATTACGCGCTGTGTGCATGCAGGTAAACATGTTGAAGTCACGACACTACTTGTTCAAGATGAAAATACAGATATACAGACCATTACGCAATTTGGAGACTTCTTAGCGAATTTGAATCCAAATATCCCGATTCATCTCTCACGCTACTTCCCAAACTATAAACTTGAAAATGAAGCGACATCATTAGCTCAAATGAAACAGGTCTATGATTATTTAAGTGGGATTTTAACACATGTGTATGTTGGGAATGTATCGCAAGAGGAAAAGGAACACATTATGGGGAATCAATGGTGCTAGAATCTTGTATCGTGTCAAGTTATCACGTATAATGGAAGGATATGTAGAAGATAGAGGTAAGCAACGATGACAAATCAGATTCAAGAGTATTTATATTTTATTAATAATGCACCAGGTGAAGAGCAACTTTGTCAACTTGAGATGAAGTATATGTTCAATCAACAGCCAGAAGGGAAATTATTGTTTTCAACTCAAGAGGTCGATCCGTCGCGTAGTATTTTCTTTAAAGAACGTTTAGGGATTATGTATCGCGCACAAACCTTTGAGCAACTTGTACAGCAAGTCATTGAACAGCCCATGGCGTTTGAGAGTTACAAAATTTTATTTATAAAATTACCAGACCAAAGTGTGGGGTATCGTGAACGATTAAAACTCCTAAATGACATTGGGGCTCATATCGGTGGTGAAGCCGATATGTACAATCCGAAACAGTTACTCGGTTTAACCGAGGTTAATGGTGAGTGGTTGTTCGGGATTTTAGACCCGAACTCTAATGTGTGGTGTACGCACGAAAACAAACCGTATTCGTATTCGATTTCATTGAGCGTTCGCAATTCGCGAGCGGTTGCTAATATTGCGATTGGACAAGATTTCACACAACGCATGATTGACCCTTGTTGTGGGGTTGGGACCGTTGTGCTTGAAGCTTTAAGTATTGGCGGAAATATTGTTGGAAATGAATTGAATTTCAAGATTTATAAAAGCGCAGAAGCTAACTTAGAAGCGTTTGGGTATTCGACGGTGATGACGCACGGGGATATTCAAGATTTAGAGGGGCATTACGATGTGGCAATTGTTGATTTGCCGTATGGGCACTTTGTTCCTATTGACCCGGATATTCAGTTGATGATTATGAAGAATGCGCGTCGACTTGCGGATAAGTTAGTGATTGTGACACAATCGATTATGGATGCTGAGTTAAACGAGGCAGGATTTACGGTTGTGGATCAGTGTGAAATTAAAAAAGGTAAGTTTTCACGATATATTTCGGTTTGTGTTTAATCTGATAGGAAGTTGAGGCGTATGAGTATGAAGAATAAACAATTTAAAGATTCAATTGTGATTGGATTTGCGTTATTTGCTATGTTTTTTGGTGCTGGTAATTTAATTTTCCCACCTTATCTTGGGAATCAGGTCGGGGATCAGTATATTTTTGCTTTATTAGGCTTTTTAATCACAGGTGTTGGTCTACCTTTACTTGGAATTTTAGCCTGTGCTAAGATTGATGGAACGTTTGATCAGATGGCTAATCGAGTGGGTAAACGATTTTCAATTTTTGCAACGGTGGTGTTAATTTTAGCCATCGGACCGATGGTTGCGATTCCGCGTACGGCATCTACGACGTATGAGTTAGGGGTATCGACGTTATTCCCTAGTGTTTCACAAGGTGTTTCAACGGTTGGTTATTTTTTAATTGCCCTAGCCTTTGTTTTAAAGCCAACGGCTATTGTTGATCGTATTGGAAAAGTCTTGACACCGATTTTGTTAATTGTGTTAGCAACGATTATTGGAAAAGGAATTTTCTTCCCAATTGGTGAATTAGTTCCAACCGGTGTTACTAATGTCTTTCCAAATGCATTAACGGAAGGGTATCAAACAATGGATGCCATGGCTGCGGTTATTTTTGCTTCGATTATTATTTCAGCGGTGAAAGCCAAAGGCTATAAAGATGGACGTGAGTCTACGAAAGTTATTATGTCTGCAGGTGTCATTGCGATTGCCGGTCTGGGATTAATTTATGGCGGGTTAATGTTCTTAGGAAGTCAAACAGCAAATACGTTATCTGATGTTTCAAGAACACAACTTGTGCTTCATTTGTCTCAAAGTATTTTAGGGAACTTAGGAACAGTCTTATTAAGTATTTCAGTAACTGTGGCGTGTTTAACAACAGCCATCGCATTATTATCTTCAAGTTCTCAGTTTTTCACGAAGTTATTTAAAAATACGATTCCGTATCATTTTATTGCGATTATGCTAACGGTTGTAAGTGCCATTGTGGCGACAAATGATGTGGATGCAATTGTTTCATTAGCAGGGCCTGCGCTTGATATTATTTATCCAGTCGTTATCGTCTTAATCATTATCACGTTACTTGGGAAGCTTGTGCGTAATAATTCTGCTGTTGCATGGACGGTTTATGTGACGCTTTTAATTAGTGTCTTAGAAACGGTAAATAATTTAACTAAGCAAAGTGTTGGGGTTTTGGATCAAGTTTTATCATACTTACCACTTCATGAAGCGGGATTCTCATGGGTCATTCCAGCGGTGTTGACGTTAGGTGTGACG
>DNGE01000158.1:18326-18454 GCA_003486705.1 Bacillota bacterium | reverse complement strand
CGATACGCTTCTTCCTCTTCTTCTTCTTCTTCTTCTTCTTCTCGGCGACGACGTTCCTCATCTTCCTCAAGTCGACGTCGCTCCTCCTCAGCATACGTAAACCAAGCTAAATAATCCTCTTCTTTTTC
>DNGE01000158.1:17385-18049 GCA_003486705.1 Bacillota bacterium | reverse complement strand
TTCTTTTTCAATCGTCTCATGCCCAAACGTGTCAATAACACAAATCTCCGAACAAAAATAAAATCCCTTTTTAAAATATCCCGAATAAAACTCCTTACCACATCGCTTGCAAATCGCCATCTTAAATCCCCCTTAGAAAATAAACACCACTTGCTAAATATTATTCATCCTAATCTTTAAACATGAACATTCATCCTTCATGCTGCGTGAGAAGACAACCTTGATCACTCTTCATTATTTTTATCACACCAAATAAAATAAGCTAGCTAATCTTTTAAATGAAATGAAGTTAAACTTTATGACAGTTAAACAAAAAATCGGCAACCTTCGTCACCGATTCCTTATCTTTTGGATAGATGTGACCCTAATACCACACCAATTTAAAATAACTAAACGTTTATTAGAAACAATAAACACTACCATATTTTTATTAACTTTCTCTCACTTACTAATGTATCGTATTTCAACATTAATAGCAAACAAAAGTTAACTTCAAATACCCGCAAATTTCTACAAATTTCACAAAGTAGCACTTACATTTCCATTTATTATAACAAGTTAATAACTTAATCATTACAATTATTTGTTATACATAACAAACAACATACGAAATCCATCTATAAGACAAACCAACGTCAATCTTAGCTTCTTCAATTTCTACTAT
>DNGE01000158.1:2298-17105 GCA_003486705.1 Bacillota bacterium | reverse complement strand
TTTACGTAAGTAGACTGATCAAAGATAGGCATCCTGTAATAGTAAAGGAGAAACTAACGATGTACGAAAACTTCGGCTTTGCACCCTTATCATTTTTATACGAAGAAGCAGGTTATTTAGAAGAAATCCCGTATTGTGCGAACTGCAACCACGAAGTCCGCGAAGGCGGAAAGATAGATGCACAATTTCCCGAGCGCGATGATTATAACCGTTGCCGCGAATGCATAGGAAAATAATATGCGATGAAATGAGAGTAGCCCCTATTTAATAGGCGTTGCTCTCTTTTACATTTAAGCACAATATTTACTTAGGCCATCCTAAAAAATATGAACTCCTAAATACAATTGAATCATCCGCTAACAATTCATACTCGAACTTCGTTTGCTGCAATAACGAAATCACATCAGCCCGTACCTCATAACGCAATTCCGATAAATTAAGCAAGGCACTCATAAGTAACTGATGCTCTTGTAAATCATTCGGAAAAAACAGTCCCATCGCAGTATTAAACGCATTTTCATAAAGTGCCATCTTCATATTAATAGAATTAAAAATCATGTCTTGATGTGTATGTATCACATTAAAGTCTTCCTTTATTAATAAAGCAAGGCCATCCAGTTCTTCTGCATGTAACAACTGATCGTTGTATTGTGTAGTCACCATATTTAACGTCGACATAAGTTGATTATAGTCTTGAACATACGCCATGACTAACTGCTGTTGCTTAAGCGTTGAATTCGGAATAAATTCTTGTATAATTCGAATCATTTCATTTCCCATTCCCGTTATATAAAGCAACCCAATAATCATCAATAGTCGAGGTAAAAAATATGTAAAATTAGCGAACATCTCCATAATTCGCTCCCATAACGTAGGTGCTGCGACAAACTCATTTCGATAAATATAACTCGGCGGTAATTTAGACTGTTGCTTTTGCTTTCTTGATTTCTTTTGAAGTTTACGCATTTCTTTACGAAAATTCTTTTGTACTTTCGTGGCCATACATTATCTCCTTTTTGTCTCTCACTTCTTAAACTAAAAATAACACCATTGCTCGTCACAATACTGATCAAATAGACTAAAATTCCAATCTCTATTACAAAAAATGTAAAATTATGTTCATCTTCTTTATTTTACCTAATAAAACATATTATGTAAATATATGGAATTTAAATTTATAAACTTAAACCCTACTGATTAAAGACTGCAAGCTAAGACACATACGCCTACCTCACTTACTCAGTTAATTATTTAACTACTCCCCCACCTAACCTTCTATTTGTTCACATAAAAAAATAGGCCTCTATTTAGCCTACTTCTGATTTAATTGCGTATATTTTTTACTTAACCCTTTACTTAACTGTACCGGATATTTTCCACCATTCTTCACTAATTTTTCTTCCAAAATTTGAACAACATCTAATTCCATTGCGTCAGCCAACAATAAACAATACATCATAACATCAGCTAATTCTTCTTTCACCGCTTGCGTTTCAAAATTTGGGCTCCATTGAAAACACTCCAGTAATTCACCCGCTTCAATCGCTACACTTTTAGCTAAATTTTCTGGCGTGTGAAATTGTTTCCAATCACGTTCGTCACGAAATGCAAATAACTTCTCTTGAAACTCCTTCATCAGGCACAACTCCTTTTTATAGCACATACACCTATTCTACCTAAATCACACATAAAAACACAAGATACGATCGTTGAATTGCAAATCTTTAAGCAACACCACAATCCAAACCACATCGATATCCTAAGAGTTGTTAAATACAGATTTAGTTACAAAAAGCAATCAAGTCCTACCCAACTGGGAATCATACCTTAACATTGAAGCACCAACAAAATAAAAAAAGCGGTTGGGAACACCGCCTGTGCTAATTCATATAGGAGAAAATGAAAAACAAATTAGGGTCGTTCACGAAGTTTCCCACCACTTCGTTTAATATAGGATATGCCACAAATCCATTAGTGACACATCCAACGCTATAATTGCTCATCATTTTCACACGACTATCCGGAAAGCGGAAGCAAATGATCGTTTATTCTATCTCAAAACGTAATTCAACTTCGTCAGATCCCATACTAGAGTAATATACTTCATAGCAATGGTTATCTAACAATCCACTATTACCTATTAGCTGCAACTTTGGAAAGTCACGCGCTAATTTTTTTGCCATATTCAAAAAGTGAAAAGGCATATTAGATAAATTACTCACGGTAGGATACCCAAATACAATATTATCTCTGTCGAGTGTACAAGGGTGTTTCCACGTTAATAAAAATTCATAGCATTCATCACCGGATGATGCCCAGTTCTTCATACAACCTAATGCATGACAAACATCTTGATTTTTACCTGATAATTGATACTCCCAAAAACCTTGCATGAACATCTTCCTTCTTTACTTCATAAATTCACCTCTCACACATAAATATGCTGATGAGAGGTTTACTAGCAACTCTATTTTATTAAACAGCAAGATAAAAGTTATGCCTGTTTAACGGAGATGGTGTCATAATCACTCACCATCCTTATTCTACCTATTCATTTATGTCCCAATTCTACTGGCTCTCTAGAAACATGATTTAACCATTTACTTTAAACAATATCCTTACACTTTTTATGTCTGCAAAGGACTGACACACTGTTTACTCCCTACCTTTTACTACGCTTCTCTTTAACTTAACTACTTCTTTTTATACATCCATGGTAAAGTTACTTCTTCTTTAGGGGTGATCAGACCCTGCGTGGATGCTAAGACTTAGAATATGGAACAAATGACTAAACACACTTGTATGATCACAATTCCATTGCGAGGCCTCACGTATTTCTCTTTATCATCCTCACTTAGTTTATTGATTTTTTCCAACTTCATTCTTCTTGAAAGTTATTTCATAGATTTGATTAACGCTTTCACTTATTTAAAGGTCGCAAGCCAATCTTTATTTACCAATTATAGAAAATTATTGTTTATGTGGTAAAAAGTAACTGCCCCTATCTTATTGCTTATATGTGGGGTTGTTGTTAAAATTATTGATGAAGCATTATTATAAAACTGTTCATAACATTACTTTAAATGAATTGGAGGGGGCATTATGAAAAAGAACGACTTAAAAACTAACGATACTAATCATAACGATGTTGACATTTCAAGTCGCGGTGGTGGTGAAAAATTCTTTTCTATTATCATGTCTGTGATTTTATTAGGAATCGTTGTCTTTTATATTTCTTTACCGATTAAAGCATTAACATATAACGACAATAAACAACCAAGCACCGATCAAAACAATGACCTGATCGTAGATAGCGGAGCAGAATCAGATACTGATACACAAGAACCAACCCAAGATGAAGAAGAAACACAAGTAGATGATAGCGAAGATACTACTACTGAGGAAGAGACTGTTCCTGAAGAAGAAGAAGAAACAAATGATTCGACTAATTCGGAACAAGAGTATGCAAAATACGCTTTAATCACATATGATGGTTTAAACGTCCGCACAGATACAACATCAAATTCTGAAGCTATTGGAAAAGCACCATTAAATGCAAAACTTCCAGTACTTGAAGAATACACAGAATACACGTGGGTAAAAGTCTTATTTAATGGACAAGAAGGTTTTGTTCACACTGACTTCGTTGAATATGTAACTGAGTAACATCCTCACTAGAGGATGTTTTTTTTATGCGTAGCTTTACTATTTTCTTATAATTTTCGACATAATCATAAGGATTTTATCGACTTTAGCACTATTTTAGTATTTAATAACTCTCTTACTGCTACCAAAACACCCTTTTTATTCCATATTTTTCTACATTTTGATAAAATATAGTTATATTCTACTTAAATTTCACCGCTTTTACATGCCGGGGAATAGCGATAACTGATACGAAATTTTAGGTAAACTTATAGGGGGGCTATATAATGAACAAAAATAATGATTTTTTTAATGCGTTTCTTAACGGAACGAATGTAAGCAATCAACCTACTTCAACTCCAAGTCATTCAGAAACTGAATCAAAAAATTCAGAACAAATAAAACAAATAGATACCCATTCGGAACCCATTGAAGAAAAAAAGGAATCGACACCTAAAACAAATTCTCAAGAGACATCAAAAAACAAAACACCTAAGCACGTTGGGGTCACCGTTAAGATGGATGAAAAATATGAGCGTTATGTAAATCCTAATCGTAAACGTAATATTTATCTCTTATCATTTTGTGCTGGTTTCGGTGTCT
The DNA here is from genome assembly GCA_003486705.1 of Bacillota bacterium. Lineage (GTDB taxonomy): Bacteria > Bacillota_I > Bacilli_A > MOL361 > Turicibacteraceae > Turicibacter. Next base: position 12,857 of record DNGE01000158.1, on the reverse strand, counting down.
TCTGTATTATATATTTTGTTATATTCGGTAATAAAGTCGATATCCCCGATTTCTCTAACTACTCACCCTCACAAACAGCTCAGTGGGCATCTAAAAACGATATGATGATTTTTTATCAAGAAGAATACAATGATGAGATTCCAAAAGGCCAATTAATTTCTCAACAATACGAAAGTGGTGAATCCATTAAAAAAGGAAATGAACTAACACTAGTTATGTCACTTGGTGTTGACCCAGAAGTTGTAGTACAACTACCTGAATTTGATGAGAATTGGACTGAACTTGATTTAACACGTTGGGTTGAAGAAAATAAATTAATCAATACGACTATTAAACCTTTAGCCGACGAAGACATTGAAAAAGATCGTTTTATTAAATCTGAATTAGAAAACGATGTGACAGAGTTTAAACGTAAAACGAAGTTAACGTTATACGTCTCAACAGGTTCTCCCTTTATGGTTGATATGATAGATTTATCTACCAAAACAGAAGTAGATATAACAAACTGGGCAAATCGTAATGGTGTAGTGGTAACGTTTGAATCAATCTGTCATGATACAATTCCAGAAGGTCAAGTCATTGGCCAAAGTATTGAAACTGGTGTCAGTTTTAATCCTAAAAAAGAAGAATTAACAATTCAATTATCAGCAGGACCTGGGATTGTTATTCCAAATCTTTATAATATGACAATCGATGAAATGAACATGTGGGCAGGGACATATGGTGTCACTATTAATCTAACAGAGAAATACCATAACACAACAGCTTCTAATACGATTATCTCAACGAACGTCAACACAGGAGATATCATAAAAAAAGATCAAATTGTTGAAGTTACAGTCTCACTTGGAAAAATCGGCTTAACTAATTTCATGGGACAAAGTGAAATAGAGTTTATGAGTTGGATCGATGAACAAAATCAAAAAGGAGCTAAATTAGCTCCAAAAATAAGCTATATTTACTCTGACGAAGCTGAGAAAAACAAAATCTTAGCGCAGTCACTATTTGATCGTCGAGTCGAAATTGGATCGTCTGTACAAATTGTTGTCAGTCTAGGGAAATACATTCAGGTGCCGAATCTAATCGGCTTAACGGAAAGTACTGCCCGCGAAAAATGTAGCGAGTCAGGTTTAGTCTGTGTGTTCACCTATGAAAGTCATGTCGCTCCAAAAGGAAGTATTGCTTCGCAAGATAAAAATGGAGGTAGCGGTGCTAGTGAAGGTGACATCTTAAATATTATTATTTCCAATGGAGAATAATAAGCTATTAAAAAGGAGGATGGACTCATGAGTCTATCCTCCTTTTCAATAATCACAATGTCGTCTCATCACCATTAAAACATAAACAAACCCGATAAATAAAAATAACAATAATCCAATTGCTAACATCCCTTGCATTGCCAGTACTTGTGTTTTAGTTATCGTCGCTTCCAATCATTTCACCTACTTCAGTTCGAATAACTTATCATGGCGTATTGGACAGCGTTTCATACATGCTTCAAACTTTTGTGTCATATTTCCTCATATTACTGCGTAAAATGTGATGTAAACTTTGTTTTATATAAATTGAGGTGACTGTGATGTATTTACCTGCTTGTGACCGTTGTGGTCATAGTGAAGCCCTGTATCGTAAATCAAAAGTCAATGATGAGATGTGCTGTAGCGCTTGTTTAGAAGAAGAACTCATCCTTGAAATTCATCTTGAGAAGCTCAATATTACAAACGAAACCCCATCGTAAAAACGATGGGGTTTTTATATTAAAAGAACCAAGCGGTAGGTAAATAAAATAAATATGGTGCTGTAAGAATCGCAAGCGTAAGTGCAACAAACTTCTTTTCAGCATCCGTCAACTCTAAATGCTTGAAGCTAATTTTATAATTAAAGAAGTAAATACACACCCCCGCGATCAGCACGCAAATTGTCACCCATAAAAAAGAGAAAATACTTTGAAAGGGTTGATACGCAATAGCACTCGACATATTCTCATACCACCACTTCCCTAACTCAGTCTGATAGTCAAAGTCAATAACATACATTAAAAACATAAATAAAGCGCCAATAATATCTGAAGCAAAACCAAATATCCAAACCTTTAAAATGGATGATTTTATATATTTACCTAATCGTTGAACCTTTAACGCTCTTAAAGTGAGCGCTAAAATCGCTAAATCAATGACAAAGTTAGCCGGTAATACAATAATCCACGTCAGTGGAAAGAAAATTAATAGCCACATCGGAAAAATTACATTATACATTTTGATATTCTTTTTCATAAAAGTTCCCCCATAAGAAAGGGAGAATAGGCCCCCTATTCTCCACTTACCATTTTACCATCTGAAATACGATAAATCTGATCACTATGCATTGCTACATGCTCAGAATGCGTCACAACAATAATACATTTATTAAATTGGTGTGCCAATACTTTAAACAATTCACAAATTTCACGTTCTGTTTGCGTATCTAAGTTTCCTGTTGGCTCATCTGCAAAAATCAAATCAGCTCCCGTTACAAGCGCACGTGCAATCGCCACACGTTGCTGCTCACCACCCGATAATTGCTTGACAAACTTACTAGCCTTAATATTTGATAGACCTAATTTTTCTAAAAAACCAAGTGCAATCTCACGTTTATTTTTAGGCACCTCATTATTCGTAATATTCATTGCGATCTCAACATTCTCCACCGCTGTTAAATACGGAATTAAATTAAAAGATTGAAACACAATCGCCATGTAATTACGACGATATTTAACTAATCCTAGTTCTTGTATCGGTTTACCATCAATTAAAACAAATCCTTCTTGAATATCATCAAGTCCCGCTGCAAGTGAAAGTAACGTTGATTTACCAGAACCTGATGGCCCTAAAATAGAATAAAACTTTCCACGTTCAAATGTCGCATCCACATTTTCTAATACAATACGTTTCATATCTCCATCGACATACGAGTGAGATAAGTTCTTAATTTCTAACATAAACTCTTCCCCCTTATCGAATCGTTAAAATTGCTTTTGGATTGTAGCGCATAATAAAGGCAATTGGTACGATTGCACTTACCGCAACAACTAACATCCCATACCCCATTAATTGAACATAAACCATTGGCTCTAATGAAATATTGAAGTTATTTACAAAATCACTATAAGATAAGCTACTTTCATTTTCCGTATACATTTGATCAGGAACATAAATATAATTATTATCCATTGTACTCATAGCTGCTTCCATCTGTGATTGAAGCATGTTTTGCCCATAACTTTTTGCGATAAAATTACCTGAAACAATAGATAGTGTAAATGCTACTAAGGCAATGATTAGTAACTCACTTAATAATTGGCCAATGACTTTGAGCTTGCTTTCTCCTAATGATAACAAGACCCCTATTTCATATTCACGACTTTTTAAGGTTAAAGACGTAATTAAACTTAAAATTAAGACTCCTGCTCCGAACACAATGTAGATAATTAGGTTCGATGTTTCAGTCATGCCTGAGATTGATTTGGCAATTGAATTATATGTACTATCCGCAACTTTTAACACATGATATTCAGATGGCAAGTATTTCTCAGCATCCATTGTAAAATCTTGCACCTTCAGTGGATCATTTAACGTATATCCAACTGTCGTAATGGAATAATTATCTATATCAGCACTCCATGTATCAGCCTCTTCTTGTGTCATCCATCCCTCAGCAATTCCTTGTTCAATCTGAATCATTGACGCTTCTTTTCCGAATTTAAGTGTCACATTGTAAGGCATATACAATTGATTTGCAGCACGTTCATTTGACCAAGGATTCACATCTGTTTGAGTCGCTAAATTTTTAAATATTCCGATTACTTCGACTTCAACTTCAACTTGTTCTTCTGGTTTAAACGTGGTTGTCTCATCGACCTGGCGGAAATTCATCACAAATTTATCACCAACACTTAAGTTGTTTTCATTTGCCAATCTTTCCTCAATCATAACCACATTATTTTCTGCTGTAATATCTTCTGTTGTAATTCCACGACCTTGCTCAATACTTATTGTCCCATTTAACACTTTAAATTCCGACGAACTTGTCCCAATAATTTCAAAATAAGTCTGTTCAATCGGCTTATCAATAATCAAGCCATCATCCGTATCTTTTGTTTCCGGTAAGACTTCAATATCTCCATCTTCTTCCCATTCTTCCCATAAATCACCTGAATTCGGATCTTTATAAGCAGTAAGTGTTGGGATATAAACAGAATAATTTGTTCCTATATCCATCACCTTTACATCAGGTAGTGTCCCTATCTCTTTTGCAGTATCCAATGTAATCGGCGGCATAGGCTCAGAATCAAAATCTACAAATCCAAGTTCTTGCGCTCGATAGAATTTATCATAATCTTGTACATAATAAACAATCGGCGTAATTTTACTTAACGTTGCTTCCGTTGCCTTTTCTGTTCCCTTTAAAATAAAAATCCCTGTGACCATTAAATTAGAAATTACAAACATAACCAAAAAAATCATCAATGATTTCATTGGTTTACGAATATTTTGTTTCCACGCACGAATTAAAAAATCCATACCTTTCCCCCCTTATTATTCCTCTTCGGCTAATCAACACCTAGATTATACCATTATTTTCCTTGTATTTACAGTAAAACAACTCTAACATTATCCATTAATTAGCATTTAATACGATGCGTACGACAACTTCAGACAGTACTTTGTCATAAAAATTTAATTTCTATGTATTATGTTCATTTTTGTTTAAACATGAAGACTTTTCAACTAATATTTCAATTAAGTTTATCGCAAGCTAAACCGCACCGTATGAGACGAAAATCCTAGCACTTACATTTCCCTATTTCTTTCATTCAAAGATGTGCTAAAACCCACATTTACTCTCCGTATTAAAAATGGTAGAACAAAAAAACAGGAGCCACTTTTAATTTTCGGCTCCTGTTTTTGATTGGCAGACGGGTTCATCCGTCCTATTTTGTTACTTCTTAAAATAAGCGGTGCTTCCTGATGGACTTGATTCTACAATTAGCTTCGCTGGAATTTGTTGTTTCAACTCAGCAACATGGGAAATCACACCGATTAATCGGCCATTATCTTGCAGATCCATTAAGATATCAATCGCCTGATCGAGTGATTCAGAATCAAGCGTTCCGAATCCTTCATCAATAAACATCGTATCTAGTTGAATGCCCCCGGCATTAAACTGAACGGTATCAGCCAGCCCTAGCGCCAGCGCTAAGGATGCCTTAAATGATTCGCCACCTGATAGCGTATTGACTGCACGGGTTTTACACGTATGTGCATCGTACACATCGAGGTCTAAACCTTTTTTTCCGCCTCCACGCACTTCTTCACGTCGAAGTAAGTAATAACGTTTAGCCGTCATTTTTTGAAGACGTTCATTTGCTTGTTGAAGCACTTCATCAAAGTAACTTGATAAGACATATGTTTCAAACGTCATACGACCGACACCTTTACCTGTTGCCATCTCGGCTAAATCGCCAACCATTGCATATTGCTCTTCTTGCTTTTTAATGCCTTCGTAGCTTTCTTTAATACGATTAATTAAGTCTTGGTTGTATTTAGACGTTACGTTTTTCTCAGACAGATTCTTTTGTTTCGCTTCTAATTCAACTTTTATTGTCTCTACTATTTCTTTATAACTAGCTAAATCAGGTCGCACAACATCAGTTAGTTCTAATTGCAATGTTGTCATGATTTGATTCGTTGCATAAACTTCTTGGTCATATGCTTTAACGTCTTGTTCTAGCTCTTGTACCTCTTGTTTTGTAAGCTGACTTTGACTGTAGATTTCTTGCGATTCAAATCTTTCCGATAGACACTGATTGAAGCTTTGGGTCGCTCTATTTAACTCCTCAACTTGTGTTTCATGTGAAGTTGTAAGTTGATCAACGGTTGAATTTTTAGCCGCTATCTCATTTGATAGCTTTTGATAATTCGAAATAATAATGCTTTTTTGTTGAACTAGTGTTTTTCGTTGTTCCTCTTCTCTGTTAAGTTGATCTTTTAAAACAACTAAGTCTTGGAACTGAAGTGGCACACGTTTAACGATCACTTCTATCAACGTTTCTTCTTTTTTAAGTTTATCTTGATTTCCTTTTAAACTTGCTTCTAACTCATCATGTTGGGATTGTACAACAGCAAGCTTGTCTTTTTGAACTTTTGCCTCACTAAACTGAGTTTCAAGGATTGTCACGTTTTTTTGATGCTTCTCGTGTTGTGCGGTTAGCTTTTCCTTTAATAATTTTGTATCTGCTAGTTTAGTGACAACTTTTTCTGTATTTATACTTTCTAAAGTACTCGTTCCAAAAACAGATACTAAATCATTTAATAAGTCCTGCAATTGCTCTTCATCCAATGAAATTTTTTGCATAGCTTCAGCTTTTTGATTACTTACGTGTTGAACTTGTGCTTGCATTGTTTCTTTTTCACGATACTTTGCTTGAACCATCTCCGTCGTTGGAACATCAACATCTGTCGGTGCAGGATTAGGGTGTTCGGTCGAACCACAAACTGGGCATGGCATGTCCACTTTTAGTTCTTTAGCTAAACGAATAGCTTGGCTATTCATATGTAACATGGCCATCTCTTGATGCTCAATGCCAAGCTTTTCAACAGCGTGGCTGACAGACGCTAACTTTTCTTCTATCATTTTTAAATTCTGTTTTGTATTCACATAACTTGCTAAACGTTTAGCCAAATGATCTAACTGTTTTTCTAATGATGTTAGCGATTGAAGTTCAAGCTTTACTTTATTTAAATCTTGCGTTTCATCAAACATTTGACGTTGTAAATCATCCATGCCATCAATGGTCACTTTCATTAACGCGATAACTTCAGTCTTTTTCATTAACTCTGTTTCACCTTGTTTTAAGGCTTGCGTTAAGGTTTCAATCGATTGGCGATGATTAACTAACTCGATCACATCCCCTTCGTAAGATAGTAAGGTTTGGATCGTTCCTTGGTGGGAATCCATTTGTTTTTCTAATGCCTCAATAGACTCATATTGTACCTTGGCACCTTCAAAATCATGTGTTAGTTTCTCTAGTTCTTGTTTAGTTGTATTTAATGAAAGAACCGTTTGGTTTAGGCTACGTTGTTTATCTTCAACTACTTTTTCTTCTATACGTACTTCCTCTGCTAACTTAGCAAAGCTAATTTTTTGAGATATGGCCGTATAGTGTGATAATTGTTCTTGCAACATTGCTAGTTTTGTTACAACTTTATCTAACTGAATAAATTTTTCAACGATTTTATTTGCTGCTTCATATTCTTTTTCAGCGCTTTGTTGTGATCCTTTCAAGTCGTTTACATCTTGGTTTAACTGCTTTATTTCATCTAAACTCTTTGAAATTTCAGTTTCACAGACGTCTAATAACGTTTTGATTTGTTCATTATTCTTCAAAAGGGTATTAAACCCTTCTTCATCACAACTTTTAAAGCTTTTAAATTGAGCTCTGATTTGTTTTTCAGTATCCAAGACACTCGTTTTTAACCGTTTAGCTTGCTTTTCTAAATTATCTTGTAACTGACGGAATAAATCCGTCCCAAAGATTTGACGCAAAATTTGTTCTTTATCGCCGGTGTTTGCCATTAAGAAATCTTTAAAGTCACCTTGGGGAATCATCACAATTTTACGGAACTGTTTCGCATCAAGTCCTAATATTTCTTTAACTTTGGCATCCACTTCACCGCCCTTAGTTAGTGGCGGCTCAGTCGAACCCACTTCTTTAATATATTGATCAGATGATACTTCTGTATAGCCATCCCCACGCTTTTTCTTTCGTGAATATTGTGGTGCTCTCATTACTTCATACGTTTTACCTTTTACAGAAAAGGTGAATTCAACCGCAGTGCGAATATCGTCTGCGGTAATAAAATCACTTCTCAACTCTTTACCCGTTCGTTTGCCACCACTTGTTTCCCCGTATAAGGCATAACACATCGCATCAAAAATAGTCGTCTTCCCGGCACCGGTTGGCCCTGTTACAACAAATATATCTTGTCCTGCTAAATCTTCTTTAAAATTTAACACCGTTTGTTTAGCAAAAGGACCGAATGCTGTAATTTTTAATAAAATTGGTTTCATTCTATCTCTCCTCCCATTAAGGATTGAAGTGCCTCTTCTACAATAGCTTTGCGATTATCAGTTAATGGCTCGCCTTTTGCTCCCTCATAAAAGTCTGCAAATAATTCAATTGGCGATTTAGAAAGTCGTGCTTCTTTAGACAGTGTTGCTCCTGTAAAATCACGCATTTTATTTTTAAACTCCAATAACATCACATTAGGATACACCGCACGTAATTTTGCCATTGGTTCAATTAATTCACCATCATCCGTCAAAACAACGCGTAAGAAATCATGTTTCGTTAACGGATCCGCATTATCAAGTAATGTTTGAAGCGGTCCTTCAATACTTCTTAAATTCCGAAGCGGTTTAATATCTAATAGTTCACAGTGTACGTCACCTTTTTTATTTAATTCAATAAACGTGACTGATTTTTTATGATATTCTTCTGAAAATGAGTATTTTAATAACGTTCCTGAATATCGAACATGTTTCTTTCCAACATATTGCGATCCGTGTAAATGACCGAGTGCAACGTAATCAAAAGCCTCAAATAACGATAAGCCAACTTCCTCTTTGCCACCTACAACTAAAGATTTCTCAGATTCAGATTGCTCCACATCAGCATCTCCACGTACAAAGGCATGCGTGACTAATACATTACGTTCAGTGTCATCAATAGGATTGTGCTTTAACATAGCAGCAGTGGCACTATGTAATGATTTAACCTCTTTGTCATTTAATACATCGCGAACCACTGCATAATCAGCAAACGGTAATAAATAAAAATTAACAGGTCCAAATTCATCCGTTAATGTCACTTTTTTAATGACTGAATTTAGTCGTCCTTCTAAATGAACATTCATTTTTTCTAACAATTCACTTCCATAACTAATTAAATCAGCCCCATCATGATTTCCAGCCACCCCCATAATTGGTGTTTTTAAATCAAGCGCCACTTCAGCAATGAACTCACTAAACAAACTAACTGCTGCGGCTGGAGCCTGAGGACGATCATAAATGTCACCTGCAATAACTAAGACATCTGGTTTATAATCACGGATGTAATTCTTGACTTGATTTAATACGTGGATTTGATCTTCAATCATTGAAAATCCATTTACACTCTTCCCAATGTGCAAATCACCTAAATGCATAATTTTCATCTGGCATCACTCCTTATTTTAAATTTTATCTATCTCTATCCTGATGTTATTATAATTCTTATCGCAGAGTCCGTCAAACTTTTGTTCGGTTTTATTTTATCCTAACTCACAAATATTATTCATAAAATAAACCATTAACTCTCTTTTCTTATTGTAGCACAAATTTCCATGTCACTTTGTCGGCTTTTAAGTCGATTCAAATAAATTAAAATCTTTCCTACATCTAATAGCCTAACCTAGATCCCCCTTCACAAATCCGAAACAACATCATGCCAAAACAAAAAAACCTCATCAAGACATTACTTGACAAGGTTAATTCTAATTCAAACAGCCAGAAAAATGACTTACACCACATTAATCTAACTCAGAACGTCTTGGAATCGATTCAGATGAACCTTTTCTAGTAACTGTAATACTTGAGGCCTTTATCCCAAGTTTTAACGACTCCTCAATATTTAAGCCCGATGCCACGCCTGATAAAAAATATCCAATAAACGTATCACCTGCAGCCGTCGTATCAATGGCTTCAACTTGAATCGCATCAAACGATTGACGACATTCTTCATAACCGTAAACAACACCTTCCGCACCAAGCGTTAAAATAATATGCGTGTTTTTATAGTCGGTCGTTAATCTATTTAAAATCGCGTCCGGTTCAGATTCACCACTCAATTCTTGACCCTCAATCTCATTCACAATCAAGTACGTCAACTTTTCTAATGGAAGTTGCAAAATCTCTTTTGCAAACGGCGCGGGATTCATGGCGACTGCTAGTCCCCTTGCAGCTGCTTGTTCAATTAAATAAGCAATTTCATTAATCTCATTTTGCAACAGCAGGATATCTCCTGCTTCAAAGTTTGCCAGCACCTCATCAATAAAGCTACGCGATATTTCGTGGTTAGCACCCTTAAACAGCACGATGGCATTCTCCCCATCGTTGCTTCTTTGGATTATCGCGTGACCACTTGGCGTGGCCACCTCACCCACATACGGTACCTTCACACCGTGTTCTTTTAGTGCATCCAAAAGTCGCTGCCCATCAGGACCAATCAATCCCGCGTGATAAACATCTCCGCCTGCTTTTGCTAGTGCAATCGACTGATTTAATCCCTTGCCACCATTTGAAATGGTTAGCGTCTCACTACTTAATGTTTCACCTGGACGTACCATATGTGGCACATCATAAAAATAATCAATATTACACGAACCAAAACATAAAATCTTCATTTCATCACACCTTTATACTCGACTACTTATAGTATACCTAAATTATGATTTAACTTTAACCATCAGTTTTCTATTTTT
>DNGE01000158.1:705-1958 GCA_003486705.1 Bacillota bacterium | reverse complement strand
ATTGACAGATACATCGTCATAATCGTCAGCCATTTAAATGCCATATACGTACTTAATCCCCACGCACATATCAGTGGAACACTGATGCTAATTAACACTTGTAGCCCAACAAAACGCCAGGCTTTTCTTTTCACATTGCTAAAAATTCTTCTTACACTTAATAATCCTAATGTGCCAAATAGCATCGTTAAAACCATTAAACTTCCATAAGCTATCCAGTTCATTTCAATAGACAATGAGGTCGGCAACCAATAACCCCATTTAATAACATCCTCATGATGATACGTAATCCTATCTTCAGACAGTTGATTTGATACAGTTGCCTGATTTTCTGACCAAATCACAATATCGCCTTCAACATTCGCATCCTCCGTAAATTCTACATGATTTGCTGCTATTTTCAATTGCCCCGTTACCGTTCCACTTATCACAACCGTATCACCTGTTAGAGATGCCGTCTTAACAGTTCCAGTCAATTCAATTGTTTCCCCTACAATATTTAAGACATCACTTTGCCCTTCAAATACGACATTAGCGCCCGATACATAAACTTTATTATATTGACCTTTCATCTCAATTGCTTCACCAACTAGCAAAACATTATCACAGTCATTTTCTTCTAATAATTGAATAGCGTCACCCATCCCTAACACATTTTTCACGTTTAGGTTTGCGATTTGAATCTGGTGACCCGCAAATAATATAGACGTATATTCCTCATCTTGAAGCAAGGTCAACTCATTACCAATATTCAATTTTGTTTTTCCAAACTGTACAGCCACTGTCGGTAGTTTATTGTCTATTTCCGAGGAAATTTCCTCACTGCTATTTGCATGAGCAAATACCGTTTGAGTTAACATGCTCATGCAAATGATTAAGCATAACCCTATTTTCTTCATTTCATCCACCTCTTAAATTTCTTGTTTAAGGCTATTATTGGCAATTAAACCCTAACTTTTTCAATAAAATGACAATTTTATAAAAACTACCTTCTGAGCTACATCGCCTTTCTACTCTTTGATTCCAAAAGTTCATGCATTCAAAATAGCCTGACTGTACCCGTATCCGCCTTCTATTACAATCGTTCATCAAAAAAAGCGATGAGACATTTATCTCATCGCTTTTAAAATTAAACTAATTCAAAAATAATGGCTTCGTATGGACGTAATGCTAAATCAGTTAATGACGTCGCACTGTCTTTATAGTTTGATAATACTAATTGTTTAACGTCTTCTTCGATTGTTACTGTTGTT
>DNGE01000158.1:0-464 GCA_003486705.1 Bacillota bacterium | reverse complement strand
TTAGCAACTACTAATAATGTTTTCCCTTCATGTGTACGCTTGTAAGCAAACACTTGCTCATGATCAGGTAATAATAACTCGTAGTTACCGTAAACAATTAAGTCGCTAAACTCACTATTTTTACGTAAATCGATTAATGCTTTATAGTGATAGAAGACAGAATCTTTATCTTCTAATGCTGCTTGCACGTTAATTTCTTTATAGTTTGGATTTACGTTTAACCAAGGTTGTGCACTTGTAAATCCTGCATTTTCAGAATTATCCCATTGCACTGGCGTACGCGCATTGTCGCGTCCGTTTTTCCAGATTGCTTCCATCATTTCTTCGTGTGTATATCCTTTTTTGATATTGTCACGGTAGAATTGTTTGATTTCAATATCGTTGTATTCATCTAACGTTTCAAATTGAACGTTTGTCATTCCGATTTCTTCACCTTGATAAATGTAAGGTGTCCCTTGCATCAC
>DNGE01000111.1:2688-3101 GCA_003486705.1 Bacillota bacterium | reverse complement strand
TCTGGTCCTGCTAAAATCGAGGCACTTTCACGATCGATTGCAACAACAATCGTTAACATTCCTTCTTCAGCTAACATTTTACGGTCTCTTAACACGATATTCCCCACATCTCCCACTCCAATTCCATCGACAAACACGGCTCCGGTTGGCACACGACCATTGATTTCAGCTCCGTCTTTGGTTAACTCTAAGACTTGTCCTGTTTCTAATAAGAAAATATGATCGCTCTGCACCCCCATCGATTTTGCTAAGTTTTTATGGTGAACCAGATGACGATACTCACCATGTACCGGCATAAAATACGTTGGATGCGCAAGCACTTGAATTAATTTCAATTCTTCTTGGCACGCATGACCTGACACGTGAACGGATTCTAAGTCTTTATAAATCACTTCGGCACCTTTTCGATATAA
>DNGE01000111.1:0-2441 GCA_003486705.1 Bacillota bacterium | reverse complement strand
AAATCATTTTGATGTAATTTAATCGTGCGATGCGATGAAAAGGCGATGCGCGCTAGCGCCGCCATCGGCTCACCTTGCGAACCCGTTGTGATAATCGTTAACGATTCATCCGGATACGTATTCACCTCACTCAATTCCACAAGCATGTCTTCATCAATATGAAGATAGCCAAGCTCTCGTGCAACATTTGAGATATTTTCCATACTGCGACCACTAAAGGCGACTTTGCGACCAAAAGCAAGAGATGCATCAATTATTTGTTGCATGCGGTGAATATTTGATGCAAATGTTGCTACAATAACGCGCCCACGAGCTTTTTCAAATAATTTCATAAACGTGTCACCAATGCTTTTTTCACTCATCGTATACCCTTTACGTTCAACATTTGTACTATCCGCCATTAACAACAAAATCCCTTGGCGCCCGAGTTCTGCTATACGCTCAAGGTCCATACGACGGCCATCAATCGGTGTGTGATCAATTTTAAAATCGCCTGTATGTAACAAGACACCCAGTGGCGTATGAATCGCTAAACAGCAAGAGTCCGCAATACTGTGGGTGTTTTGAATAAACTCAACATCCATTATACCAGCACACACCTTGTCGCCAGTTTGCACCACATTTAACGAACTCGATTTCACTAATTTATGTTCTCTTAATTTACTTTCAATAATCCCCATCGTTAACTTGGTTCCGTATACCGGCATGTTCAATTGCTTCAAGATAAAAGGGATGCCCCCAATATGGTCTTCATGGGCATGAGTTATAAATAACCCCTTCACCTTATCCTTATTTTCTAATAAAAAACGAATGTCTGGAATTATTAAATCCACACCATACATCTCTTCATCAGGAAATGCTACCCCGCAATCAATGACGATAATCTCATCATCATATTGTATCGCCGTCATATTTTTCCCTATTTCACCTAAACCACCTAATGGCATCACTTTTAATTTACTCATACAGGTCACCTTCTTTTGTATATTCTGCTTTATTATTAGCAACGAAGATTAAATTTATTTCAAATTGAAGTAGATTCCACTATATTTAATCACTACCAGGATGCTTCAAAGGCTTTTACTCTATTTAATTACAATTCATTTTGCTAAATTGCTAGGAATCTAATAGAGCCTCCCCCTTGCGAAGAATAGTATTAATAATAATACTAGGTACTCGCTGTCTTGAACCTATATTATGCTTCGATTCTTAACACCCTCAGACAAGATAGAGTCTGCTTATCAATCGAGAATATCACGGAGAACATCGGCAAAAAACGCCGATGTATAGTTCTACTAACCATGCTACGCATGGAGTGGAACTAACAAAAAAGACTGCCTTCTAAAGACAGTCTCCTCGTTATTTCTTATTCATTAATAAACTCAATAACACCCTCACCTAGTGAAGCGATGCGTGCTAGTGAATATACATCATATCCTTTTTCAATTAATAAATTTCGTCCGGGTTGGAATGATTTTTCAATGACAATTCCAATCCCCCCGACTTGAGCTCCCGCTTCTTCTACTAAGCGAATGGCCCCTAGGGCAGCTTCACCGTTAGCTAAAAAATCATCGATGATTAAGACTTTATCTTCAGGTGAAATATATTTTTTTGATAACGTTAATTCATAGTGTGACGCTTTTGTAAAAGAGTAAACCGTTGTTTGGTATACATCATCTTTTAATATTTTTGAGGTTTGTTTTTTTAACGTTACCATCGGTAAGTTCATTTGCATCGCCGTCATGACCGTTGGTGCAATCCCTGAACTTTCAATGGTAAAGATTTTTGTAATCCCGTGTTGTTCAAAATAAGCTTTAAATGCTGTTCCGACTTCATACATTAACTGAGGATCAACCGCATGATTTAAAAACGAATCTACCTTTAATACCGTTTCATTCAATGCGATTCCGTCTTTTAAAATACGTTGTTTTAATGCTTCCATATTACGAAACCTCCATCGATTTTGTCACGTTAAGTGCAGCTTCTTTTGAGTCTTGCATTTCTTCCTCTTCTTTTAAAACTAAATTTAATACTAACGCAACAATTGTTCCTGTTGAGATACCTGATGCAAAGACCATGCTAACTGCTTCCGGTAATGCTTCGATGATTTCTGGGCGGAATGTTACCCCTAAACCTAATGCTAAAGATGTCGCTAAGATTAAAAGGTTACGATCATTTAATTTNNTGGTAAAGATTTTTGTAATCCCGTGCTGGTGAACCCTCCCCTCCCAAACGCCCAATGGCGTTATGGAAGGGGCTTCTACCTCATGTAGGCGAGGTAGACTTCTCTTCTCTTTACTGTCGATGCTTTAAGTGGTGAGAAAGTTGCCTAACTCATAAAGCTTAACCGTCGGTTAAGCAACCACCTCAAGCAACGCTACGTAAGTTGACCAAGTACAGTGGGTTCTTCGCCCAAGTGTTGGAACATTTGCCAACGCTTG
>DNGE01000060.1:20881-26552 GCA_003486705.1 Bacillota bacterium | reverse complement strand
AAAAACACTCTAACCTAATTGAACTTTAATTAGGCTAGAGTGTTTTTATATGTTATAGCTTATTCCAAATACCACCAAGTAACAATAATGTCACCCCCTCGCTAATTGTGTCAGTTCGTGAAGTATAATATAATAATTTGTAGAAATAACCATGTAAAATTAAGGTTTTATTTACAATATGTTAAAAAATTGATAAAAAGTGTAAAAATATTTGTATAATGTTGTCTATTTTGTTGGAATATTATATGATTAAACCAAATATGTTATTTTTTGTAATAATTTGTAATGTGTAGGGGAAGAGGGAATGCGATGTTTAATATAAATGATTCAACTTACCAGTTATCAAAGAGTGCAGTGGACGCCGCTGCGCTGCGTCACCAGGCTATTTCTCACAATTTGGCAAATGTGAATACGAGCAATTATAAGGCAAAGACGGTTGAGTTTGAAAGTCAACTTAGTAAGGCAATGGGCATTAGTGGTGTTGGCATGAATGTGACGGATGCTTTGCACATGGGTGGTGTGAATTTAGATTTCGGTGTGGAAGCAAAGGTTGTTGAAACGTCGGATACGACGAAGATGAATTCAGATGGCAACAATGTGGATGTTGATTTAGAGACATTAAATATGGCTGCGAATCAAATTAAATATAATGCGTTAATTCAAAAAGTAAATGGCAGTTTAAATAACTATCACTACGTTATTAAAGGGAATTAAGGAAGGAAGATCGATAAATGTCAGTTTTTAGTGCGATGAATATTAGTGCCAGTGCTTTAAGTTCAGAACGTTTACGTATGGATGTTATTTCAGGTAATATTGCAAATGCAAATACAACGCGTGGAGCGAATGGTGAAGCATATCGTCGTAAAATCGCGGTATTTGAAGAAAACTTAGTAAATGCAAATAATGGTTTATCAAGTTCTTTATCAGGGGTGAAGGCTTCAGGAATTATTGAAGATAATTCGGAATTAAAGCAAGTTTATGACCCAACACATCCTGATGCAAATGAAGAAGGTTATTATTCGATGCCAAATGTCGATGTTACGTCAGAGATCATTGATTTAATGGTAGCGCAACGCGCGTATCAATTAAACGTAACGGCTGTAAATGCAGCTAAGAGTATGTATACAAAAGCATTAGAAATTGGACGTTAATTTGAAAACGTTAACTAGATAGGGGTTAGATTATGAGTATTTCAAATGTTTTAGCAAGTCATCAATTAGTAACGCAACAAGTACAAAGTCAGCAATCTCTTATTTCAAAAAATCAGGATACTGAGAAGGCGACGTTTTCAGATATTTTTTCTCAGGCTTTAAATAAGACGAATGAAATGCAATATGCGGCCGATGTTGAAACGGAGAAGTTTATTGTAGGGGAGTCTGAAGATATTCATGGAATGTTAATTGCTATGGAAGAAGCTAAAATCGCGCTTGAATTTACAACGCAGGTTCGTAATAAAGTAATAGATGCCTATTCAGAAATTAAAAACATGCAAATTTAAGGTTTATTTACAATGGGGCTTTTTTAAATAAGAGTTTGGAAAGGGAGTACTGCAATGGAAGATACTAATCCTAATGAGTTATCAAGCATGAAGAAGAATTTAACAACTGGATGGGGTTCGCTGTCTAAAAATAAAAAAATGGGCTTAGTCGGTGTGGCGAGTGCTACTATCGTTGCAGGGCTTTTGTATGCCTTTGTTATTAGTAATACGGAGTATACGCCGATTTATACAAATTTAGATGTGCAAACGGCTGGAGAATTAAAGACATTACTAGAGGAGGTTGGGGTGACTGATTATCAGATTAGTGATGGTGGTTCCTCAATTTTAGTAAAGAAGAAGGATGTTGACTCAATCCGTATGGATTTAGCAGTGAATGGATTTGCGCCAAATAGTGGTACGGGCTACGAGTTATTTGATAGTTCTTCTTTAGGTATGACTGAAGATGAGCGTCAGATTATGTATCAACGTGCACTTGAAGGTGAGTTAAAGCGTTCGATTGAGTCTTTAGATGTGGTTAATGAAGCGCGTATTCATTTGAATTTGAGTGAGGACACTGTATTTATGCGTGATCCAAGCGCAGCGAGTGCATCCATTATTTTAGATTTAAAATCTAATGCCAAAATGACAGATGCTCAAGTTCAAGGGATTGTTGCGTTGGCAACAGGTGCTGTTAATAATTTGACGTCTGAAAATGTTCAGGTCATTGATACGGCAGGTAATTTATTAAGTCGTGGTGCGGGATTGAATTCATCGTATGATTCGGGTGAACGTGTCACACAAGAGATGAATTATGAAGTGTATTTAGAAGAAAAATTAAGTGCTCAACTTGGGAAGGTTTTAGGTTATAACGATATTGCGGTATCAGTTCGTGTTAACTTAAATCAAACGTCACAAGAAGAAATTAAAGAAGATTATGAAGAGGGGCCGGTTGTCAGTGAACAGACAGCGATTAATCGTTATGAAGGAACGACTAGTGGTGAATCAGAGGATGGTGCGCCGTTAGATAATAATTTAGGAAATATTATTGATGGAACAACATCTGAGGATGCATTAAGTGATCAAAGTATAATTGATTACAATAATACAACGAATTACCAATCAGATCGTACGGAAACACATACGGTAAGGCCACCTGGTGAAATTGAAAAGATTACTGTTTCGGTTATTTATAATGGTGATATGACGGAGCCATTAAGCGATATGATTTCGCAACATGTAGCGTCAATTGTTGGAATTGATGGTGAGCGTGGAGATGTTGTGTCTGTTGCGGGTGTTGAATTTAATTCTCCGGTATTTGATCAAGAAACAGATGTGAGTAGTAACTGGTTAGCAGGATTATCAACATTTGATTATTTCTTATACGGAACTATTATTGCAACGATTCTATTTGCCGTAATCTTCTTTGTGTTTAAACGTAAGTCAAAAAATCAGTATTCTGCTGAGGTTGCAAATGATCCATATGGACCAATTCAAAATGATTTAATGCCATACATGGCTCAGATAGCTTCGGAAGGTGAAGAAGAGGAAGAAGACGACGAAGAAGTTGTTCCAGATATTAATGAACAATTAGAACGTTATGAATTTGTATTGGATGAAATTACATCATTCTTTGAAAATGATATGACTGGTGCGATTGAGTTACTTCGTGCTTGGTTAAATGAAGAGCGAGTTATTGCGGAAAAAACAGTAGGACCTATTGAATATGATGGGGTGGATAAAGTAGCGCGTCTATTAATTACGCTCGGAAAAACAATGACAGCAGATGCGATGAAGTTTTTAACTAACGAAGAAGTTATTCGTATTGCTCACGTTATTTCATCACTTAGAACGATTCCTCACAATCAAATGTATCCAATTGTAGAAGAATTCTCGCAAATGATGGAAACAAGACGTTTTATGTCTGCAGGTGGATTCGACTTTGCTCGCGAAGCGTTAATCAAAGCGTTAGGATCAGATCGTACAGAGGAAGTTATGTTTAAAATTAAGAGTACGACTCGTCAACGTCGACCATTTGATGTAGTTCGTAAGATGGAACCGACGCAGTTATTAAATGCGTTAATGGATGAACATCCACAGACAATTGCCTTAGTATTATGTTACTTAGCACCAGATAAGGCAGCTAAAATTATTTCTGATTTACCAGATAATTTACAATCTGATGTTGCAATGCGTATTGGATTAATGAACAATACGTCATCACAAATCGTTGAAGCCGTTGAAAGTGTCATTGAAACACGTTTACAAAGTCTTGTAATGGGAGATATGACTCATATTGGTGGATTAAACACTGTTGTGGATATTTTAAATGCAGTTGATCGTACGACGCAAAAACAAATTCTTCAAAAATTATCTGAAGAAAATCCTAAACTTGCTGAGGAAGTTCGCGATAACTTATTCACATTCGAAGATATTGTTATCTTAGATAAAGTATCTGTTCAACGTGTTATTCGTGAAGTGGATCAAAATAAACTGGCTCTTGCATTAAAAGGTGCATCAGATACAGTTAATAATTTAATTATGACGAATATTTCAGTTCGTGCCGCTGAGAAGTTACGTGAGGAAATTGACTATTTAGGTCCAGTTCGATTAATGGATGTCGAGCTTGCACAACAAGAAATTGTTAATACGATTCGTCGTTTAGAAGATGCAGGAGAAATCGTTATTAGTCGAGGTGAGGAGAATGAAGTCATCTACTAGTATGAGAGTGAGTGTTCCAATTAAGCCGATTCGAATTCCGGTTAAAGAGGACCACGGCATTGAAGTTAAAACTAGAAGTGGGCAAGACGTAGTAAGCGAAGCGAAAATACGTAGTCAGTTATTGATAAAAGAAGCGATGGAGCAGAAAAATCAGTTGATTGAATCTGCACGTTTAGAAGCTGAACAACTTAAAAAACAAGCTTATAATGAAGCTTATGAGCAAGGTTATAAAAAAGGAGCGCAAGATGGGCATGAAGAAGGATTTAAGCAGGTTGTGTTAGAGTCAACAGCCCATCTTGACTCATTAAAGCAAGAGTATTTTAAGGCGCAAGCTCAAATCTCAACATATTTAGATACCATGAATCCACAACTTTTAGATTTAATGAAAAATATTGTAGAGAAGATGACGTTACAAGAGTTAGAAGGGGCTGAAAATAAAATTATGCCCCTTTTATCAGAAGCGTTAAAAGAAATTAGTCAGCGTAAACAAATTTTTATTAAGACACATGCAAACGTATATGATGTTGTAAAGACGCATGAGTCTGAGATACAAGAGATGTGTGTATATGGAAACATTCGTATTTTAAAAGATTTAAGTTTAGAACCGTTTGGTTGTGTTATTGAAACAGAATCTGAAATGATTAATTTACAATTATCAAAACAATTAGATAATTTATTTCAAGAATTAGAAGCTGTGGTGATTTAGATGATTAATCCGTTTCCGATTGAAACCTGTCAACGAATTGTAAAGAAGCAACATTTTTATGAGCGTATTGGAAAAGTAACAAAAGTAGTTGGATTAACCATTGAGGTTGAGGGGCTAAAGGCTTTTGTTGGTGAAGTATGCCACATTGTAAATAAAGAAACAGATGAATTAATTCCTGCTGAAGTAGTTGGGTTTAATGAAGATAAAGTGTTACTGATGGTGCTTGGGAACTTAGTTGGGATTAGCCCAGATTCATTAGTTGTTCCGACTAAGAAGCCATTTACTGTTTATGTAGGAGAACATTTACTAGGTCAAATTTTAGATGGATTAGGTCAACCGATTGAACCACTCAGTGGAAGTGGAAACTACTTATCGATTGATCAAGACCCACCTAATCCCATGAAGCGACGCCGCATTGATACGATTATCTCAACGGGAGTTAAAGCAATTGATGGCTTATTAACAGTTGGAGAAGGTCAGCGTATGGGGATATTTGCTGGTTCTGGTGTTGGGAAAAGTACGTTGCTTGGAATGATTAGTAAATTTGGTGAAGCAGATATCAATATTATTTGTTTAATTGGTGAACGTGGTCGTGAGGTTCGAGAATTTATTGAGCGTGATTTAGGTCCTGATGGGATGAAAAAAACAATTGTGGTTTGTGCCACATCAGACCAGCCAGCCTTAGTTCGAATTAAATCAGCCTATGTTGCGACAACGATTGCTGAATATTTCCGAGATCAAGGGAAAAAAGTGATGTTAATGATGGATTC
>DNGE01000060.1:1915-20650 GCA_003486705.1 Bacillota bacterium | reverse complement strand
CCAACATCAAAAGGGTATACACCATCGGTATTTGCACTACTTCCAAGGTTGCTTGAACGAACCGGAATGGGCGAAGTAGGTTCCATTACAGCCTTTTATACCGTGTTAGTTGATGGGGACGATTTAAATGAACCGATTGCGGATGCGGTGCGCGGAATCTTAGATGGTCATATTGTTTTATCGCGTAAAATTGCTGCTAGAAATCATTATCCAGCGATTGATGTTAATATTAGTGCGTCACGTTTAATGAAAGAAATTGTGGATGAAGAGCACTATAACGCAGCTGGCCAGTTAAGAGATGTATTAGCTGTGTATGAAAAAAATGAAGATTTAATTAGTATTGGTGCTTATCAAAAAGGAAGTAATCCACATGTTGATAAGGCAATACGATTAATTGATCCAACAAATGAGTTTTTAAAACAAAGATTAAATGAATTTTATGATTATGAAGCTGTCAAACAAATGATTAAAAATTTACGTTAAGGGTGGCCTGAAATTGTGAAACCATTTAAGTTTTCGTTAGAAAATGTCTTACAATATCGAAGTGATGTTGAAGAAGAAAAAAAGACAATGTACCAGGACGCTAGACAGAATTTACAAATAGCACGCGATCAGTATCAAGATATTTTATCAGAGATTGAAGACTTAAATAAAATGCTTCGTAGGAACACAGGGCTAAGTATTCAAACACTCCAACAGTGCTATCAATATAAAAATCAGCTTGAGGCACGATTAACGTTACAACGTATTGAACTTGAACAAAAAGAAATAGATATGTTAACGGCTCAAAATCAACTGATTGCAGCAAAACAAGATGTTCATGTACTAGAAAAATTGAAAGAAAAAAAGCGTGAAGTTTACGATATCGAATTACGGCGACAAGAAAATAAGCAACTTGATGAATTCTCAACCATGTCATTTGCGTCTAAGGGATAATGTTGAAAGGGGGTGAGGGAGATGGATGTAAGGATTGCACTGACCCAAAACCGATATACTGCTGGCGACACCAAACCAAATGCCGATTCTCAAACGGGCGATGTTTTCTGTAATGTTTTAGCACAACAAACTGAAACTGAGGACGCAACACAAAAAAAATCGAAGCAAAATAATGAGTCAGATGAAAATTTGCTGATTATGTCAGGAATGTTAAATAGCCTACCGATTCAACTCACGGACATGGAACAATTAACTTTGGGTGACACTGTGCAAACCACAAGTTTAACTGAGCATGATCAAGAGTTATTCCAAAACGTAACGGATATTACAGAAATGCAGATGTTAAATGACGGTGTTTCACAAATAGAAATGAATGCTAAATATGACGTCATAAGTTCAATGTTTGAAGCGGTATCCGACCCAAATATACAATTAAATGTGAATCAAACAAAAAGTGAGTCACAATCAGTAACACTCGATTCATTACTTGCAGCGAATTCATTAATGAGACAGCAATTAAAGACAAGTTCTGAATTTGCAAATGATATTCAAGTTGAGGTTGAAGTTGCAAGTGAATCCCAATTAGAGACTTGCTTAAATGTACACAACACCATAAATGGACTCGAAACAATGCGTACAACTTTTCCAAAGGATTATTTGAATAAAGATGAGGTCATTAATCGTGAGGTAACTAATTTCAATTTAGAGAATAATCAAGATATCGAAACGCAGATACAAGTGAATCAGGTTGTTACAGATGGTGCTCAATCTGTACAGTTCATTCAAAATCAGGAAGTAAAGTCTGAGACTGTGACAACTGTGAAGTGGGAAAATCAATTTGAAACGATGGATGAAATCGTGCAGACGGCGCAAACGCTAAATCAAGATGAAGTCAAAACGATTGTATTGAGGTTGTATCCACGTCATCTAGGGAATGTAAATGTGGTACTGTCGATGAAAGATGGGGTTTTATCAGCGAAAATGATGTTAGAGCGAGCAGATGTTAAAGACATGATGGAAAAATCTCTTCAACAGCTAGCATCGACATTTGAACGAAATCATGTAAAGGTGCAATCGTTTGAAGTAACTGTCCAAACAAATGCCGAATCATTTGATAACCACAATGATGAGAAGCAAAAACGTTCAAAAAAAGAGCGTGAGGAAAAAGTAGTGCAACAATCTGAGGAAAGTGATAATGCCTCATTTAAAAGTTTGAAAGAGTTAATATCACAATGGATATAAGGAGGGGTTAGCGTGAGTACAAATGCTATTAATGCATACACAAATAATATCAGTACTACATCAACGTATAGTGGAAATCAAGTCAGTAACACGGAGAGTCAATTTTCAAGTGACACATTTTTAAAACTATTATCTGCACAGTTACAATATCAGGACCCGACACAGCCAATGGATAATACACAAATGATCTTACAAATGGCCCAATTCTCAACAATTGAACAATTAAACAATTTAAATACACAGTTTTCATATTTCATGGAAATGAGCACGATTCAAAGTGGCGCTAACATGGTAGGAAAAGAAGTAACAATTGGACTTGATGATGAAGAATCAATTAAGGGTGTTGTCACAAAAGTAGGATTTACAAGCTCAGGTCCTATCGTAGAAGTCGATGGAACGTATTATGAAATGTGGCGTGTGGTTGAAATTTCAGATGGTAGTGGAGCAGTAACACCGCCGACAATAGATAAAGAAGAAGGTACTGATGTAGAAGGTATAACACCAGAAGAAACAAATCCATCAGAAGAAGTTTAAATTAGAAATGGAGTTGGTGCGATGACGAGTATGATTTATAACGTAGCGCAACAAACAAACTTCAATAGTCAGGAACGAATACAAAAAGGGATACAACGCCAAACATTTGAAAATATATATCAAGACAAACTAAATCGTGAGTTAAAATTATCAAATCATGCACAAAAAAGATTAGAACAACGAAATTTACAACTTGAAAGTACCGATTTAAGTCGAATTAATGAAGCGTTAGACAATGCAGCAAGCAAAGGGGCAAATGAGTCATTAGTCATATATAAAGATTTAATGTTAATTGCATCAGTTAGAAATAGAACCATTATTACCGCTATGGAGCAAACTGAAAGCAAAACATCAGAAGAAATTTTTACGAATATAGACAGTGCAATCATTATTAAATAGCTGGACCGAAAGGAAGCTATAAGTCGTTGAATGACTGAAACGGCTAAAAATAAAAGAGAGAAAATTTGGAGGAATGAGATATGTTACGTTCAATGTACTCAGGAGTATCGGGATTAAAAACACAACAAATTAAAATGGATACCATTGCAAATAATATTGCAAATGTTAATACAGTTGGATTTAAACAAGGCGATGTTTATTTTAAAGAAATGTTATCACAGGATTTAGGAAGTTCAAGTGCAGGAGCACCGTTTAATCGTGAAGTAGGACTAGGGGTTTCTGTCGGAGCGATTGATACAAAGTTTATTCAAGGAGCATTACAATCAACGGGGCGTGAACTTGATTTTGCAATCCAAGGTGATGGATTCTTCACAGTTCAAACTGAATCAGGAGATACAATGTATACACGTGATGGAATTTTCACTTGGGATAGTGAAGGTGTCTTACGTACAACAGATGGTCATAAAGTATTAGGCAAAGATGGTCAACCAATTAATAAGCAAGTGCAAGAAGTAGATGAGGAAGGAAATCCATTAACTGATAAAACTGGAAATCCTGTCATGAGAGATTTAACAACGAATGAGTTAATGGAAAGTTTCCAAATTAACACATTTAATAACCCAGCAGGATTACAAAAAGCAGGAAATAACTATTATGTAGAATCTTCTATTTCGGGACAGCCACAAGCTTATGAGGGAAGTAGTATTGTTTCAGGTGCCGTTGAAATGTCAAACGTCGACTTATCAACAGAATTTACAAACATGATTATTACATCACGTGCATTCCAGGCAAATTCTCGTACCATTACAACATCAGATGAAATGCTTCAAGAGTTAGTAAATTTAAAACGCTAGTTTATTGAGTTTAACAGACTTTAATTTTTACAAATATTTTGTCCTCTAAAGTAGGGTTGTCTTAAACAATCCTACTTTAAATCGTATTAAAAAGTTAATAAATAGGGGGAGCTAAAAGATGATTTTGTTAACGAAATTAAATGGGACTGGATTTTATTTAAACAGTGATTTGATCGAGCGAATTGAAATGGAATCAGACACGTTAATTACATTAAATGATGGGAAAACAATTCGTGTCATAGAAAGTGGCGATCAAATTGTTGACCGTATCGTTGCGTATAAAAAGAAAATTTATAACAAAGAAATTGGGGTGAAGTGATGAAAAAAGATTTTTTCCCGCTAATAGCCATGTTACTCGGTATCGGAATTATTTTCTTCGGTATTTTTGATTCAGGTGGAACGATTATGATGTTCATTTCAATTAGTTCATTATTAATCGTTCTTGTAGGATCATTATGTGCATTAGCGATTGTATATCCACTTAAGGATTTAAAGAAAATCCCGAAGTTATTTTTAATTTTAACAAGTGACCAAAAATATGATTTAGTCGAAATGGTTAATCAATTTGAACAATTATCTATGCAGGCTAAACGTGAAGGGATTTTGTCATTAGAAAATAAGTTGCCGGATATTGAAGATGAGTTTGTAGTAAATGGATTACAATTAGTCATTGATGGATCTGAAGCAGAAGAAATTCGTCGTGCCTTAAATACAGAACTTGACGCACTAGAAGGGCGTCATGAACATTTACAAGGTGTCCTTGCTAAATGGGGTTCATTAGCACCAGGGTTTGGGATGCTTGGAACAGTAATTGGACTTATCGTTATGCTTGGGGATTTAGGTGCAGGTGATCCAGAATCATTAGGTGCCGGGATGGCGACAGCGTTAATTACGACATTTTACGGTTCATTCTTCCAAAACTTAATTTTTGATCCAGTTACAGAAAACTTACGTCAAAAAACAGCTAAAGAGATCATGTTTAAAGGAATTATTCTCGAAGGTGTTGTCATGATTCAAAGTGGTGTAAATCCACGTGTAGTTAAAGACACATTAGCCACATATTTATCACCTGAAGAAAAATTAAACTTCAACGTAGAAACAGAAAAAGAATACGTGTGAGGTGAATAACATGAGACGAAAAAAAAAGCCAGCTGAAGGTGGCGGTAGTACTTGGATCGTTACATTTTCAGATTTAATGACGTTACTTCTTTGTTTCTTTATTATGTTATTTGCGATGTCGAGTATCGAAGATGAAAAATATCAAATCATTATAAATTCTATTCAAAATGCGTTAGTTGGAAGTAATGGTGAAACAATCTTTGATAATCCGAGTGTAGAAGATAAAGATTTACTTAATGAAATTAGCCCTGAAGAAGGGAATACCGATGCTGAATTTCCATTTCCATCACAAAACCCTAACAAAAATGAAAGTGAAGGCGATGAAGTGGTAGATGGAGAAATAGAACTAGAAGTAGAAAAAGATGAAACTGAAATTGATGAAGAGATGAAAGAATTACATGGCATTGTTGTGGGGTATTTAACAGGCCAAGGTTTAGAGTCTGATGTTAAGGTTGAAATTGTAGAAGAAGGAATATTGCTTGATATTAAAGAAACAATTTTCTTTGATATGGGGAAGGCTGAAATTAAGCCACAAAGTCTTTCAACGCTTGACCGTTTAGGCACACTCTTTGATAAATTTGATAATGCTGTACGAATAATTGGACATACCGATAATGTACCAATTAATACGAATAACTTCCCAAGTAACTGGGAGTTAGCGGCAGCCCGTTCTTGTGCTGTTGTGCGTTATTATACGATAAAAGGGGCTAATCCGACTCGTTTTACATGTACTAGTTATGGCGAGTATTATCCAATTGCTTCAAATGATACAGAGGAAGGACGAGCAGAAAATCGTCGTGTTAATTTCTTAATTGAAGCATCCCCTGAAGAAATAAAAAAACTGGCAGATGTTATTGTTGGTGAATAGATAGGAAACGGAGGATGACGTTATGAGTGAAGTGGAAGAGAAGAAAAAAGTGAACCCCTGGGTTATCATGATTGCAGTGGGGAATTTATTGTTACTTTTAATGTTAGGGATTATTTTTAAAGATCCTTTAGTAGAATTTGCGACTAATTTAGTACCAGAGAAAACTGAAGTATTGTTTTACCCATTTGAAGGGATTCATGTCAATTTGGCTGATGAAAACACAAAACACTATTTAAAAACGAATTTAAGTCTTGAGTACGATAATTCAGAAAATACAGAGATTATTCAATCAAATGAGGTTTTAATAAAAGCAACTATTGTTGAAATCTTAAGAAGTAAAACCTTATCTGAGATTAGTACAGTTGAATTTACAAAACAAGTGGAGTTAGAAATTATGAATGAAGTTAACTTGTTGCTTGAAGAAATCATTATTACAGAGGTTTACTTTACAGATTTCCTTTATCAATAAAAACTTTGTTAATTATGAGAGAAAGTAAGTGATTCACACATGCAAGAAGCATGGATTAAACTCATTATTATTTTTCCAATTATCATTGGACTAATTTATGTGAGTCTTAAATATTCACAAACATTTATTAATCAAACAGGTGGAAAACGATTTTTACAAGTGATTGAACAATTAAGGGTGTCTCCTAAAGGAATTGTATCTATTGTAAAAGTTGGAGAAAGTTATTTGCTTATCGGTAGCACAGATGAGCAGGTAACATTATTAAAAGAGTTAACACCTGAAGAAGTGAATGCGATGCAGCCAAATGCTCAGAGTTTACAAACAATGAATGCTTTTGATGCTGCAAAGCATATTGCAAAATTAAAGGAACAGTGGAAGAAATGAGAAAAAAAAGTTTAAAATCAACCTTGTTTATAGCAGCGTTATTAGTAGGTAATGTCTCAATTAAGGCAGCTAGTATTACGGAGGCGACAGGACCAGAAGAATTATCATCAACGCTTCAAATCTTAGTTTTATTAACGTTTTTAACGTTATTACCTTCAATTGTTTTAACCATGACATCATTTACAAGAACAATTATTACATTTTCCTTACTGAGAAATGGACTTGGAACACAAACGACACCACCCAATCAAGTCTTAATCGGTATTGCTTTATTTTTAACCTTCTTTATTATGGCACCTGTTATCGATGAGATGAAAACAGAAGCGCTTGATCCGTATTCAGAAGGCATCATATCACAAGATGAATTTGTTGTTAATATTCAAGAGCCAATTAAACAATTTATGCTTAAAAATACACGCTCTAAAGATTTAGAACTGTTTGTTGGATTAAGTGATATTGATATTCCTGAAACAGCAGATGAATTACCACTATATATAATTATTCCAAGCTTTATTTTGAGTGAGTTGAAAACTGCGTTTGAAATTGGATTCTTAATTTTAATTCCGTTTATTGTTATTGATTTTATTGTCTCATCTGTCTTGCTTTCAATGGGGATGATGATGTTACCACCGGTCTTAATTTCACTACCATTTAAGATATTATTATTTGTCTTAATCGATGGCTGGTATCTCGTCGTTCAATCACTAGTTGAAAGTTTTGCACATTAAAAGGGGTGAGAAGTCATGACAGAAAATTTATTATTAACTATTATGCAAGATGCTTTTATGACATTGTTTATGGTAGCAGGTCCAATTGTAGGTATCTCAATGATTGTTGGATTAATTATTAGTATTTTTCAAGCAACAACACAAATTCAAGAACAAACACTAACCTTTGTGCCAAAATTAATTTCAGTTATTTTAGTACTAATGATAATGGGCCCTTACTTTATTAATACACTCACTGGATTTTTTGAGCGCATGTATGAATATATTGGACTCCTTATGAAATAGGGTGGATAAGAGATGATAGCACAAAGTTACATTATATTTTTTCTACTAATCTTAGCTAGACTAGGCGCATTTTTTACCACTATTCCAATTATGAGTATGAAGCAAATTCCTAATCAAGTGAAACTTGCCATTGTGGTTGTGTTAACATACATGGCGTCGATTATTACACCAGTAAGTGTAATTGAAACTGAATCATTTTTATCGTTCGCTATGCTTGTAATAAATGAGGTTTTTGTTGGCGCTGTTTTGGGGTTAAGTTCAAATATTATTTTCTTAGCTATCCAAAGTGGTGGTGATTTTATTGATACAATAGCCGGTCTAAAGATGGCGTCGAGCTACGATCCTTTAACCGGAGCGAACACCTCATTGTACAGTACGGTTTTTAACTGGTTAGGGGTCGTATTATTTTTTAGTATGCAAGGGCCACATTTCTTAATTAAAGGAATTGTAAATAGTTTATATATCTTCCCAGTAGGATTAGATTATACGATTGCTTTTAGTGCACAAAGTATTATATTTTTAGCAACAAAGAGTTTCTTGATTGGGTTACAAATTGCATTGCCAATCGGAATTATTATTTTCTTTGTTGATATTGTACTCGGAATGATTTCACGTGCCGTTCCACAAATGAATGTCTTTTTACTTGGAATGCCATTAAAGTTACTTACAAGTTTTGGGGTATTTATGTTACTTGCAGGCGGTGTATTAAGAACCGTATCGTTTGCACTCGAAAATGTTTTAACGGTTTTAGATGAAGTCATGAAAATGATTAGTTAGGGTAAGAGGTGTTGATCATGTTGTTATATGTATTTATGTTAATAAGTGGTCTAACACTGGTTTTGGTTCAGAAAACAGTTCGACAAGAGTGGCAATTTGAGTTTGCATTAGGTACTTTAAATGACGTTAGGGATGAGTTTGATTCTTGGCGTGTTGGTTTAATGTTTTTTGCTGCTGAGGGTGGCGATAAAACAGAAAAAGCATCTCCTAAAAAAATTAAAGACGCAAGAAAAAAGGGGCAGATTCCTAAAAGTTCGGATGTGAATAACTTTATTACACTTATTTCTGCCTTTGGATTAGTGCTTGTATTTGGACCCATTATTATTGAGAATGTTAAAGATTTGATGATTTATTTTTTAGAGAATAGTCATCATACAAATTTAATATATTCTAGTTCTAATTCATTATTAATGACAGCCATTAATTTTTATTCAAAGATAATCGTTTTAATTTTTGTGCCTTTGCTCATAGCTGGGGTAGCTGCTAATTTAGTTCAAACAGGATTCTTACTTACGGGTGAAACAATGAAACCATCCTTTGATAAAATTAACCCAATAAAGGGATTAAAAAATATGTTTACGATGAAACGTTTTTTTGATTTTGCTAAGAATGTGGTGAAGTTAGTTGTTGTCGCTTATGTGAGTATTTCGTTTGTTAAAAGTCATGTATCTGATTTAATGAAGTTACCGTATATGAATTATATGACGAGTTTAGAAACGCTTGGAAATTTGACGCAGTCATTTATCTTACAAATTATTATATTAGTTGGTGTGATTGCGGCAATAGATTATGGTTTTCAACGGTTTGATTTTATGAGAAATTTACGAATGTCAAAGCAAGAACTAAAAGAAGAGTATAAGCAAATGGAAGGGGATCCGTTCATTAAAGGGAAGCGTCGTCAAAAACAACGTGAAATGGCAATGTCGCGTATGGTTGAAGCCGTATCAGATTCAACAGTTATTGTGACGAATCCAACCCACTTTGCGGTTGCTATTAAATATGACTCAAATGCAGATATGATTCCAAAAGTTATGGCAAAAGGACTTGATTATAAAGCTCAAAAAATTAAAGAATTAGCAAAAGAATATCATGTACCGATTATTGAAAATAAACCACTGGCAAGAACGTTATATCGTACAGTAGAAATTGATGATGAAATTCCAGTTGATTTATATCAAGCGGTGGCCGAAATTTTAGCTATTGTTTATAAAATGGAAAGAAATAAAAGATAAGTCCACACAAGATTTAATATATTTTTACGATATGAGCCAGTCATTTAGAGTAAGGGGCTTAGTCTTTTTTTAAAAATCGTTTGGATATTAGAAAGACACTTATAACAATGTTTATATCTATAAGTCTAAATTAGGCGTTAACAAGGTATGCCGTCTAATTGAAACGATAGGATATCTTAGTAATAAAAGAATATTAGTTACTTAGGTTGTTTTAAAATATAGGAATTTATTATTTGTTTCTATAGAGTATGTGTAACAGTAGGGGTGAGAGCAAGATGAACAATCTTACAAATCATAAAATTTTTAAATTAATTAAACAAAACAGCGATGTATTAATCGGATTAGTTTTTATTTTGGTAATTGCGCTTATCATCATTCCATTACCACCATTTTTATTAGATTTAGCTTTAACATTAAATATCTCACTAGCTGTTATTATTTTAATGATGACAATCTTTTCGAAAAGTGTGTTAGACTTTTCAGTTTTTCCAACATTGTTATTAGTAACAACTTTATTTCGCCTAGCGCTTAATATATCTTCAACTCGTTTAATTTTATCAACAGGAAATCCTGGTGAGGTAGTCACGTCATTTGGTCAGTTTGTGACTCAAGGAGATATTGTTGTTGGATCCGTTATTTTTATTATTATTGTGATTGTGCAATTCTTAGTTATTACAAATGGTTCAAGTCGTGTTGCTGAAGTTGCAGCAAGGTTTACACTTGATGCAATGCCAGGAAAGCAGATGAGTATTGATGCAGATTTAAACTCTGGATTAATTAATGAAGAGCAAGCGCGACGACGTCGTCATGAGATTCAAGTAGAGGCTGAATTTTATGGGGCGATGGATGGGGCATCTAAGTTTGTAAAAGGGGATGCCATTGCAGGGATTATTGTTGTCTTAATTAACTTTATTGGAGGGATTTTAATCTTTACAATGAAGGGTTATGGTGCAATGGATGCTATGCAGAAGTTTGGATTACTTACTATTGGTGACGGACTTGTTTCACAAGTACCAGCCTTATTAATTTCAGTTGCATCTGGTATTATCGTTACCCGAACTGCCTCTGAAAATAACTTAGGTCAAGAAGTATCAAGACAGATGTTATCGATTCCCAAAACAATTGCGATTACATCAGGCGTACTATTTATCTTTGCCTTAGTACCAGGCTTACCATTTGTACCATTTATGATTTTATCGGTTGCAGCGGGAGTAACAGCTTATTTATTAATTGAAGGTGAAAAGACAAATGCTCAAACGGAGCAACAAGTTGATTTAGTTGATGTAGAACCAGATTTACCCGGGCCAGTTGAAGAAATTGGCCGTTACGTTAACGTTGAAGTGTTTGAAATTGAATTTGGTTATGCCTTAATACCACTTGTGGATAATGAAAGTGGGGATGATGTTTTAGAACGAATTTTACAAGTTCGTCGTCAACTAGCAAACGAAATTGGATTAGTCGTTCAACCGATTCGTTTACGTGATAATTTAATGTTAAATCCAAATGAATATGTGATTAAGATTAAAGGAAACACAGTCGGTAGAGGTGAGGTATATCATTCACAATACTTAGTTATGAATCCGTTTGGCGATGAAATCTTATTAGATGGAATTGATACAGTTGAGCCAGCCTTTGGGTTAAAGGCAAAGTGGGTTAACGAGAGACTAAAGTCTAAAGCTGAAGATTTAGGCTATACAACAGTTGACGATTGTACAGTTCTGATCACACATATGAAGGAGTTAATGAAATCTCATTCGCATGAATTACTAGGTCGTCAAGATGTTAAAGCAATGATTGAATCACTTAAAGAACGTCAACCGAGTGTAGTTGAAGATGTTATTCCGGAGTTAGTGTCACTTGGAGATTTACAAAAAATCTTAAAGAATTTATTAAAGGAAAATGTTAATATTCGTGACTTAGCAACAATTTTAGAAACATTAGCTGATTTTGCACCAACAACAAAAGATTCAGAGTTACTAACAGAGTATGTGCGTCATCGCTTAAATCGAAGTATCGTCCAACCGTATACAAATGAGTTTAATGGATTAGAAGTGTTAACGATTGATCCAACGCTTGAAGAATTAATTTCTAATAATATACAACGCTCGTTCCAAGGATCATTTCCGGCTCTTGCACCGGATGTGACAACAAGGGTGTTTCAATCGATTCAGCATCATTTAGATATTGCGATGATGCAACAAAAAAATCCGGTCATATTATCTTCACCCAAAATTAGACCAGCATTTAGAAAATTAATTGAAATGACGTTTCCATTCGTTCCGGTTCTATCGTTAAATGATGTACCAAATCATGTGGAAATTGAAGTGATAGGGATGGTGTCATTAAATGCAAATTAAAAATTATATTGTCTCGGATATGCGTGAGGCAATGCAACTTATTCGTCAAGAATTAGGGCCTGAAGCATTTATCGTGAGTCAACGTGAAATCAGACCTAAAGGGATGATGGGATTATTTAAACGCAAACAAATTGAAGTAACAGCAGCTATTGAGACAAAGCAAGGAGATGCTGTAAAGAAAAAGGTAGCTAAACCAAAGGCTTTAAGTTCAGTAAAGAAAGAGGTGAAGCAGGCTGAGCCTGCAACGCCCGACGTTGATTATGAAAAATTGATTACGGATATTGTTCAAAAGACTTTACAAACACAACAACTTGTTGAAGTGAAAGAGGTTGAACCTGATGTCCAACCATCGGTTCATTCAAATGGGAATTACCAAAAAGGACTAGCAATGAATAAGTTTTTAGAGAATGCTAACCCACAACCTGCAAATGAAGAGTTCCAACCGTTGAATCCTCCAGTGATTCAAACGAATAAATCATTAGAAGATATTGTGTTTAATGACTTACCTTTAGAGAAACATTCGATGGAATCTTTAACAAAGGAAGAAGTTAAAACACAAGTTAGTACAGAAATGGTAACACAATTAACAGAGAAAGAAGCAATCGTTAAAACAGAAAATCTTGAATCAGAAATGAAAGAGATTAAAAAGATGTTAAAAGTTGCTCTCGGTGAAGAAGAAGCGAGTGCTCCAGTTGAACAAAATCTTGAAGTTCGCCTGCATTATTTATTAAGAAAATATGATTTTAGCGAGACATTTGTTCAATCATTTAAACAGTTTATTGAATCGGAGCGTTTAGAAGGTAACGAACTAAATTCGTTAATTTTAAAACGTTTCTTAAAACAAGAGATTGAAAATCGTATTGCAGTGGATGAGAATCCTTTAGCAAAGATTAACGTATTTGTTGGACCTCCTGGCGTTGGAAAAACAACAACGATTGCAAAGATTGCTTCAAATGAAATTTTAAATCACAATAAAAAGGTTGGTTTAATTACAGTAGATACTTATCGTATTGGGGCGGTAGAACAATTAAAAACATACGCTAATATATTAAATACGCCAATCAAGGTTGTTTATACGGTTGAAGATATGAAACAGGCGCTGTTAGAGTTAAGTGATTGTGATTTAATCATTATCGACTCAATTGGTCGTACGCATAAAGATTATGAAAACTTAGAGGAATTAAAGTTATTATTTGATGGAATTGAAGAAAAACATACTCATTTAGTTTTAAGTTTATCAACAAAATATCGTCAACTTGAAAAGATTGTGGATAACTATAAAATGTTAAGTTATGACCATTTATTATTTACAAAGTTAGATGAATCAGATTGCAATGAAAATATTATGAATGTTTATTATAAAACAAGTGAACCGCTAACGTATTTATGTATGGGGCAAGAAGTGCCGGATGACATTATGCTAGCAGATAAGTCAAAATTAATGAATTTAATATTAGGTGGTGAAAGACATGATTGATCAAGCGAAAGCACTGAGATCGAGAATGTCTAAATCTAAAGATCTGGATTTAGGGATTAATGAGGTAGCAACACAAGAGCGAGATATTCAAATTTATGCTATTGCTTCTGGTAAAGGTGGCGTAGGTAAAACGAACTTTGTTGTCAATATGGCTATCTCAATGCAAAAATTAGGTAAAAAAGTATTAATTATTGATACGGATTTTGGTTTTGCTAATATTGATGTAATTTGTGGATTAACACCTAAATACAGTTTGCAAGATGTATTGTTTCATGATGTTTTGCTTAAAGATATTGTTTTAGAAGGTCCAGAAGGAATTAAAATTATACCAGGTGGCGGTAATGCGCTTGAGATTTCATCATTAACACAGGAAAATCAATTACTATTACAAAGACAATTTGTTGAACTTGATGATGTGGATGTCATTTTAGTTGATACAGGGGCAGGAATTAGTAAGTTGTTAATTTTATATGTAATGTTTGCTAAGGAGTTAATTATGGTTACAACACCTGAGCCAACTTCGTTAACGGATGCTTATAGCTTTTTAAAAGTGATAGATAAGTATCGAATTAAAAAAAGTGTCAGAATTGTTGTAAATCGCGTACTTGATGAAGCAGAAGCCATTCGAACATTCCAACTATTAGAATCAACAACAGCTAGATTTTTAGAAAAAGTAAAATTAGAATTGCTTGGATATGTGAGGGATGATCGCTGTGTATCAGATAGTGTAAAAGCACAGAAGCCATTTGTAAAAAAGTTTCCTGATTCTAATCCAAGTAAAGATATTATGTCGATAGCACGTATTCTTTGTGATTGTAAAGATCAAAAGGCAAAAGTTAAATCGATTCAAGATGTGTTTCAAAGATTAGTGAGAGTATTTACATAGGAGGGCATAGAGGGATGCGTAGAAAATATACGGCTGAGTTACAAGTGGACAGTCGAATCGATTTGTTTATTGAAGAAAATGAACGATTAATTACAAAGATTAAATCTATTTCTAATGAAAAAGTTATTTTAGATATTGATCCGAAGGCAAATTCAATTAATAAAGATAAAGAAATCCATACGCAATTTAACTATAAAGCAACGTATTATGCTCAGCAGGATGTTTATTTATTTCAATCATATGTCGTTAATGTTTCATCAGATAGACGTTATATTACGATAAAAAAACCCGTTGATTTTTATAAAGTAAAACGTCGTCAACATGTACGTGGAACTTGGTTTTCACCGTGTCAGTACCTTGAAACAAATAGTATTGAGCGATTTACAATGGATGGCCGTGGCCGTTTATTAAAAGGTAAAGAGCTGGCAGAATTTAAAAAAACAGGTTACTTATTAAATTTGAGTGGCGGTGGTTTAGAACTTAAATTAAAAGAACCAGTGAATTCTGAATTCTTAATAATAAGATTCAAATATAAGGGCAGATATTTAACTTATTATGGAATTATTAGACGTCAAAGCGTGGTTAAAGAATTAGGGGTGCCAACCTATCGAATAGGAATTGAATTTATTAATTTAACAGATGCTGAACGTG
Organism: Bacillota bacterium; assembly: GCA_003486705.1. Classification (GTDB taxonomy): domain Bacteria; phylum Bacillota_I; class Bacilli_A; order MOL361; family Turicibacteraceae; genus Turicibacter. The sequence continues at coordinate 5,452 of DNGE01000060.1, read as the reverse complement.
AAAAAACAATTAAGATGGTTTTTGAGAGAATGAGACAAATTCAAAAGAAAAATGTTTTATAAATAATGGGAGATAAAAATGAAAAGTGAAGCTCTTGTAGTCAATTATCAAACAATTGATGTAGAAAAATACATACCATTAGTTACTAAAATTGTTAAACAAATGAACATTAAAGAGTCATCAATAATTGGGCACGATGATTTAATTAGTCTCGGTATTCTTGGACTAATAGATGCGATAAAGCGCTATGATCATAAAAAAAATGCATCTTTTGAAACGTATGCACGAATGAGAATTAAAGGTTCAATTATCGATGAGTTACGAAAAGTAGGGGTTGTTTCACGCGATAAAATGAGTCGCGTAAAAATGTATTATAAGAGCAAAGAAGAGTTGGCACAGCAACTATTACGAGAACCAAATGATAATGAACTTTGTGATTACATGGGAATTGAACTAAAAGAGTTAAATCAGATTTTTCAAACCTTACATTATTTATCATTTACATCACTTGACGAGGTTATTTATGATGGTGAAGAATCTAAACTGACGCTTCAAGAGACACTTGAGGATAAACAAAGTGTAAATGCGGTTGTTAAATTGGAGAAGTTCGATCAATACGAAGAGCTAAAACAGGCGATTGAAAAATTAAACATTCGTGAACAACAAATTTTACAATTTTATTATGTAGAAGAACTCGGTGTGCAAGAAATGAGTGAGATACTTGAAATATCAATTTCACGTGTTTCACAAATTCATGGTAAAGCCTTAGCGAACTTGCGCCAACACTTAAAACAAGCCTAATGGGAGAACATAGCATGGTGATACTATTAATCATAATAGGTGCAATCATTTTTGCTTTTGGAATGTTTGCAGCACATCTTCAACGTCAAAACACAAATAAAGCAGTGATTGAAAATGAGGAGTTTGTGTATTTACAAAAGCGACAAAAACGTGAAATAGCAGAAAACAGTCACTCATTTATTGAACAGTTTGAATTAACACAACAACAGTTGGAAAATTTATACGCACAAGACTTCTCTGATATTTATAAAAAAGTTGAGGTTGTGGATAAACGTTTGCAACGTCTAGAGCAACAATTAAGTCATGTTGATAATCAATTGGGTACTTTAAAGGAATCTCAATTAATGCAGGAAACATTGACACAACAATTAAAATTACTTACTGAAAAATTATCAAAACCAACTCTTTTAGAAGTGGACAACGAGACAGTAGTTGCTCCTAACATAAATTTAAATGCTGATATGGCTCGAAAACTTGAGCAATTAAAACAGCTCGAGCAAGATGGATTTAAAACAGAAGAGATTGCCAAAACACTGCAAATGGGAAAGGGTGAAGTCTTATTATTACGAAATCTATTAAAGAAATAATTTTAAATCTCAATACTGATTTATTTATTGGGATTGGAATTGGGATAATTATTTCAACGATTGTTCTAAGCTCCTTTAACCATAGATCAACAAGTCTTGGCGATCTTGAACAAAGTGCCCGTGAACAAGGCATGATTTATCGAAATGAGTGTAAAGTTTTAGATTAAGGTGGTGAAGAGGGAACATGATAAGAGGATTATATACAGCTGCAAGTGGAATGTTAGTCGAAAATCGTAAGTTGGAAAATATTTCACAAAATATTTCAAATATTGGAACTGCAGGTTTTAAACAAACGTATTTATCGACTATTTCACAAGAGGAATCAACATTAAAAACAGGTAATTTAAAAGAAAGTATTGGAACTATTACAATGAAAGTTGGAATTGATGAAAGTTTAATTCATTTGACTCAAGGTGAACTTCAAACAAGTAATCAACCATACGATTTTGCAATTGAAGGTGATGGGTTTTTTACATTAGAAGGGCCTGGAGGAGAGCGACTATATACACGAGATGGTCGTTTTGGTGTTGATGATCAAGGGCGATTAGTTTCAAAAGAGGGATTCCCTGTTTTAGTTTCAACGGATAAGGGAATCGGATATGCATCTGTTAATGATCAAGAGTTTGTGACTTCAGAAACCGGTTCATTTACTGTAAATGGTGAAACTTATCAATTTTTAATTTCAGATTTACAAAATCAGAATCAAATCGTACGTTACGAAAATAATTTGTTTGGCTACAACGGTGGAAATGCTCCAATTAACTATGAGAATGTTTCAGTGTATCAAGGTATGATCGAAGGGTCAAATGTTGATGCCACAGATGAGATGGTTAATTTAATTTCAACAAGCCGATCATTTCAAATGAACTCTAAAGTACTTCAAGTTATGGATCAGGTTCTTGAACAATCAGTAAATGAACTGGGAAAGGTATAAGGGAATAGACGATGAGTTTAATGATGCAAATTGGAAAATCAGGTGCAAAAGCGTATCAAAATAACGTGAATGTGGTTGCTCATAATCTTGCAAATGTCTCGACTAATGGTTATAAGAAAAATTATGTTGATTTTAAAGATTTAATTTATATGAATAAACAATTACCATCTGTTAATGGAACGGATTCAAATGAGTTTTTCCAAGGTTCAGGTGTACGTGTAGACGGTGTTTATGAAGATTTTTCACAAGGATCTTTAATAGAAACAGGTGGAACGTATGATTATGCCGTAAGTGGAGAAGGATTTTTTGCAGTCTATAATGAAGCGAGTAATCAAATGTTATTAACACGAGATGGTTCTTTTACTCTTAATGGTAATGGTGAATTAGTTGATGTAAATGGTTATAAAGTTGTCACCCAACAATCTGTTGACGTAAACGGTGAGGTTGTAAATACGCCATTATTATATAAACCTGATTTAAAAGCAAATATGACAAAGTTAAATGGTGGATATTATGCTGTTAATGAAAATAATTTAATATCAGCTGCACAACAACCAGAGCTTTTTGGAGAAATTAATCAAGGGTTTATAGAAGGATCAAATATTGATATGACAGATGAAATGACGAATTTAATGATTGCTCAACGTGCGTATACAATGAGTATGAAGGCGATACAAACAGCCGATGAAACTTTGCAAACAGTCAGTCAACTACGCTAGTAATGTAAAGGTTGAATGTTAAGTTTAAAAGCTTAATATTCGACCTTTTTTCTTTATAACAGACTTGTATATTTGTGGATATTTTACCATAATTATAGTAGAATTATAATGAGATTACGGAAGATAGAAGGGGAAACAAAATGGAAGTTTATATTGCACGACAACCAATTTTTGATCTTAATATGAATGTTGTCGCATATGAGTTATTGCATCGTAGCAATGACAAAAATCAGTATATTGGGGTAGATCCAGATGAAGCAACTTCGGATGTTATTATTAATACCTTTCAAAATTTCGGAATTGCAAATCTAACAGAAGGTAAAAGAGCGTTTATTAACTTTACTGAAAAATTAATTTTTGATGAAGTGGCAACTATTTTTCCTAATGATATCTTAGTGATTGAAGTGCTTGAAACAGTACGTCCAACGCGAATGTTAATTGAACGTTGTAAACAATTAAAACGATTAGGGTATACAATTGTACTAGACGATTTTAT
>DNGE01000060.1:0-1651 GCA_003486705.1 Bacillota bacterium | reverse complement strand
CAAGGTATTCAATTTTTAGCAGAAAAAGTTGAAACATTAGAAGAGTTTGAGAAAGCAAAAAAACTTGGTTATGAGCTATTTCAAGGCTATTTCTTCGCTAAGCCTGAAATTTTAAAAAGTACAATGGTTCAACCCGTTCAAGCAAACTATATTCGTTTGTTAGGAGAAATTAATAGTGCGGATATGAATTTTGATACATTAGAAAATGTTGTTTCAAATGATTTAGCTTTAACGTATAGTTTATTGAAACTAATTAATTCATCCTTTTTTGGCTTGCGACGACAAGTAACATCAGTCAAACATGCTATTGCGCTATTAGGCGAACAAGAAATAAAAAAGTGGGGTACACTAGTCGTTCTAAAAGGTTTAGGAGAAGAGAAGCCGGAAGAACTCGTACATCTATCCATGATTAGAGCAAGATTTATGGAGTTAATTGGAAAGCATGCTGGTCTTGATCGTGCACAAAGTAGTTATTTATTCTTATCTGGATTACTATCACTATTAAATGTTATTTTAGATACAACAATGACTCAAGTTTTAGAAGAAATTTCAGTTAGTGAAATTGTTAAAGATATATTAATTTATGAGCGAGGTCCGTTATTTCAATTTTATCAATTAGCTATTTTATATGAAAAAGGAAAATTTGATGAAGTAGATAGTTTATTAGAACTAATCGATATCCAAAAATCAGATTTAACAGATGCGTATTTAGATACGATTGAATGGTCAAAAAATTTTAAATAAGATTATTAAATAAGTTGTGATAGATTTAAAATAATTAATAAAATAAAAATCCTAGTAGCTAAGCCCGCTAAGCTTCTAGGATTTTTGTTTTAGGCTGAATTGGATGTTGCGGCATGACAATACGTGATTCAAAAGAAGGGAAATAATGAGATGTAAGAGTACCTCATTTAATAACTTCAACTAAGTATATATGCACCTATTTAAGGCTCTAAAAAGAGTACCAATGCCGTTTAAACAGATTGCAGAACTTATGCTAACATAAAAGGCGTTGCTTAATTAACAACACCAATTCATTTTTTAGACTATTTTACTGCTAGCTCCCCCCATGATAAACTTTAATTTTATGTGCATCTAAACTCTTTTGATTTATGATTTTAAAATCTCATGAGGTTCTAACATCGAATAAAATATCTGTATGATTAAGGTAACAGATTCACAGTCACTGTTTCCATCCTCAATTTCTTCATGTATTTTTGGTTTAACTACTTTTTGATAAGCAGAANNAATTTATTATGTAGGACTGTTTACGGCTTTAAAAATAGTTGCTAACAGTCGAATCGATTGGTGTTGGTGTCTCACTTTAAATTAAATTATGAACAATTATATAAGGATATAAAACTTCGTTTAGGCAATGACATTAAATGATAAATTAACCGTGTATAATCGCCATATTTCTTTATGTATTTTTGTTATAACTTCTTTTTGATAAGCAGACGGTGAAATGTGTTGTTAAAATATAGTTTTTAAACGACCCATCTTTTCCCCCAACATTAATATTAATGATAGAGAGCGTATACACTTATTTTGTACGCTGGGCGTAATTAAGGCTCATACACAATAATAGTTAGTTAATTAATTGTTAATATATGGTTTGAAAATAGGGCGACCTATGATATTTTATAAGTAG
>DNGE01000152.1:20501-35597 GCA_003486705.1 Bacillota bacterium | reverse complement strand
TTTAATAAGTTAAATTGTGTAGGGTGCAGTGTATAAGTATTAGCGTAAGATGTATTTATGAAATAGGTTAACATTTAAATAAAATCACAGCTAAAGGTGGTTTCAATTTCTTTGGGTAAAATAAACTTATTGTAAAATAAATAAAAAGTAACGTAAGATTAAAGATAAAATTGATTAATAAGTAGGATAAGTAGTGAAAATAATAGTAATGAAAGTAATTTAAGTTTATAAGACAGCTATTGTCAAAAAAAGGGTGAGAAGCACCTTCGTTCGTTACAGCGTTAAGCTTTTTAAAAATAGGATAGAAAAAGGAGGTGTATCGTTGTCAAAAGGTAACAATATGTTTTAATGTTTTAAATGGCTTTAGATGTACGATAAAACATAACTTTTGACAGCGACAATTCTGTGTCGTCGATTGTAGAACAAAAAATTAAAATATTCGCGTTAGGCGGATTAGATGAAAATGGAAAAAACTTATACGTTGTAGAAGTAAATGATAAAATCTTTATTTTAGATGCTGGGTTAAAATATCCAAGCGAAGATTTATTAGGGGTAGATGCAGTTATTCCTGATTTTACTTACTTAAAAGAAAATGAATCGCGAGTGCAAGGTATTTTCTTATCTCATGGTCATGAAGACCAAATCGGTGCGATTCCGCAATTATTAGCTGTCATCAATGCACCTATTTATGGAACGCGTTTAACTATGTCTTTAGTTGAAGATTCGTTAATTGAACATGGGTTTGAATTAAAGAACTTCAAATTATATAAAATTAGAGAAAATAATGAGCTGTTTTTCGGGGATATTAAAGTTACGTTTTTCAGAACGACACATAGTATTCCAGACTCAGTAGCTGTTTGTGTACATACAACGGATGGTGTTATTGTTTATACATCTGATTTTACTTTTGATCAAAGTGCAAAAGATCGTTATCAAACTAACTACCAAAGAATGGCTGAAATCTCTAAAGAAGGTGTTCTTTGTTTACTGTCTGAGAGTATGAATGCCGATCGCGTCGGGCATACAAGCGTTGGCCACTCACTAAGTTATGAACTCGATGAAGCTTTTTCAACGACAGAAGGTCGTATTATCGTATCTGTATACTCAACAGATTTAGATCGTATTCAGTTAGTTATTGATTTAGCTATTCAGTATAATCGCAAAATTGCCATTATCGGACGTAAAATGCAACGAATTGTAGATATTGCTGTTAAGTTAGGATATTTAAAGATTCCAAAAGGGATGTTAATGAATTTACTTTATATTGATGATAAAAATGACAATAATTACTCAAATTTAGTTGTTTTAGCAACTGGAAATCGTTACGAACCTTTCAATTCATTAATTCGTATGGCAAAACATGCAGATAGATTAATCCATATTGAAAAAACAGATACTGTCATCGTCGCAACAGCTCCGGTACCAGGTACTGAGATAAAAGCAGCGAGAACGATTGATACATTGTATCGTACAGGTGCAGATGTTGTCGTAATAAATAAAAGTTTACTTCCAACATCACATGCGAGTAAAGAAGATTTGAAATTAATGATGAATTTATTAAAGCCTCAATATGTGATGCCTGTCATTGGGGAGTATAAAAATTTAGTTGCCCATGCAAAAGTAGCTGAACAAATGGGGTACAAACCAGAACAAGTCATCTTATTGGACAATGGAGATGTTGTTGAATTCCAACAAGGTGAATTAGTGAATCACACAGAACATATTCAAATAGACCAAGTTTTAGTGGATGGTTTAGGCGTTGGAGATATCGGAAGTGTTGTGTTAAGAGATCGTCAGTTAATGGCGAATGATGGAATTATTGTTGTTATTGCAAACTTAAATAAACAAACGAAAGAAATTGTGGCTGGACCTCAAATCGTAAGTAAAGGTTTTGTTTATGAAAAAGGAAATGAAGAGCTATATAATGCACTAGATGAATTGGTTCGCAATATTATAGGACAGTATGTAACAGAACAGTATGTAAATTGGCAAGGGTTACGCCAAGAATTAAGAGATAAAATAGGTAAGTTATTGTTTAATAAAACAAAACGTAAACCTATTATTATCCCAATTGTAGAAGAGTTTAATTTATAATCATTATAATGCTAAAGGCTGGTTCTATTCGAACCAGCCTTTTACATGGAAATATGAGTATATGTTCCATTTTTATGTAAATATGGGAATGAAAAAACGGTAAAAATATGAGATAATAGAGGATAATATAGATTTGCAATCAGTTAGGAGTTTGAATCATGGGAAAGAAGAAAAAAGGTAAAGGTCAAAATGAACCTAATCTTAGTGATATTACCATAGAGCTAATAGGGGTATCAATTGTCTTATTAGCTATTTTTATATTAGGTCAATTAGGTATAATTGGAACTGTATTAAAACGCATGATCATTTTAATTTTTGGAGAGTTTTTCTGGATGGTCGCAATATATTTAATTTTTATGGGTGGAAAGATGATTGTCTCACGCTCGGTTCCCAATTTTTTTAGTAGACGAGGAGTAGGGTATCTGTTAGTTTTTATTGCACTGATTGTATTTAGTCACTGGCCAGTCTATCACTACTTTAAATTGCATGACATTGCGCTATTAGGTGGAATGTGGGACTATTATTGGAGTAATAATATTTTAAGTGGTCAGTTTACAATAGGAGGAGGAGTAATTGGATCGATTATTTATGGTATTTTAGTACCGTTAACTTCCGCCCTAGGTGTTTATTTACTATCACTGCTATCACTTATCTATGGTACATTATTGATATTTAATATGACAATCAAAGATTTGTTAGAGGGTACAAAATACGTGTTTGGACAATTGAAAAATAATTCAATAAAAGCTAAAAAGGTGAGACAAGAAAGAAAAGTAAAGAAAGAAAAAGTAGAACCGATTATGTCACCTCAACCAACAGTTGATGATGTTGTGGAGTTTGAAGTGATTTCATATGAAGATGAAATATTAAATGAGAAACAGGATGAGGTTGAACCAACAAATGAGATAATTGAAGCAGTTGAGCAACGTACGAATGAGGATGCTGAGTATAAGATTAAAGATTTTATTGAAACAATAAATCAAGCAGCAACAAGCGAAGAAAATACAATTATTTCACCTATTAATGAATCGCAATATGTACTTCCACCTTTAGAATTACTTGAAGATTATCAACAAACGAATAATTCACAAAGAATGCTAGTTAGTGCAAAGGCTAATGCCCGTAAACTTGAAGATACGTTTAAAAATTTCGATGTCAAAGCAAAAGTACAAGAGGTTCATATAGGACCAGCTGTGACGCGATTTGAAATCTTACCAAATGTCGGGGTAAAGGTAAGTAAAATTTTAAGTTTGACAGATGATATTGCGTTAGCTTTAGCGGCTAAAGATATTCGAATTGAAGCACCAATTCCAGGAAAGTCAGCTATTGGGATTGAGGTTCCAAATCAAAAACAATCATTGGTTACGTTTAAAGAAATCTTGAAAGAAGTCCCAGCAAAACATCAACAAGAAAAGTTGTTAATGGTATTAGGTCGTGATATTTCAGGGAAAACAGTACACGCACCATTGAATAAAATGCCTCACTTATTAGTTGCAGGGGCGACAGGTTCAGGTAAATCAGTGTGTATCAATACGATTATCTGTAGTGTATTAATGCGATCGACTCCAAATGAAGTGAAAATGTTGATGATTGACCCGAAAAAAGTTGAACTAAATGGGTACAATGGTATTCCTCATTTATTAGCACCTGTTGTCACAGATGCACGTCTTGCTTCATTGGCATTAAAGAAAGTTGTTTCTGAAATGGAGTATCGTTACGAATTATTCAGTGGGAGTGGGACGAGAAATATTGAAGGATATAATGATTATGTCAAACAATATAATCAGGAAAATGAAGACGTTAAACAACAGTTGCCACTGATTGTGGTCATTATAGATGAGCTCGCAGATTTGATGATGATTGCTTCTAAAGATGTTGAGGAATGCATTATGCGATTAACTCAAATGGCACGTGCAGCGGGGATTCACTTAATTATTGCAACACAACGTCCATCAGTTGATGTTATCACAGGGGTAATTAAGGCAAATATTCCATCAAGGATTGCGTTTGGGGTTTCATCAGCAGTAGATTCTAGAACGATTATTGATATGCCGGGAGCAGAGAAGTTACTTGGACGTGGGGATATGTTATTTTTACCAATGGGAGCGTCAAATCCAACTCGTGTACAAGGTGCATTTATTTCAGATGAAGAAGTTTTTAGAATGGTTGATTTTATAAAATCACAATTTGCTACTGAAGAGATTAAACAAGACTTCTTAGAAAATATTGAGCAAACAACCAGTGAAGGAGGTGCTTTAGAAGATCCACTTATGAAAGAAGTATTAATGTATATTATGGAGACTCAAAAAGCATCTGCATCCTTACTACAGCGACGTTTCAGAATTGGTTATAATCGAGCAGCGCGAATTATTGATGATTTAGAAACACATGGAATCATAGGCCCAACAGAAGGAAGTAAACCTCGTGAAGTCTTAATGAATGATACCCAGTATCAGGAGATTATAAGTAATTTATAAAAAGCGTTTGCAATATTTTTTACATATTATTCCTTTAATCTTTTAATTCGTACAAAATTTATGCTAAAATAGATGTAAATGATAAAGGGGGGGGAATGTGGAAAAGTCTAGAAAAAACTTATTTATTATATTATCTTTAACCACATTAATATGTACAGGATGCCAATTGGGACAGACAACTGTTACCATTGTAGAAGATACGGACACAACAGTAGAAGGATTAAATGTATTACAACCAGTCGCGCTTAGTGTAGAGAATCAAAAACGCGTTATCGGGGAAGTAGAAACAAATGTATCTTCGATGAGCCAAAAAGAAAGAAAAATGATAATTGGAATTGTAAATGATACAAATTATCATAATAGTGATGTCTTTGCTCAAATGATTACAGACATTCAGTCATATGAGCAAGAGGTTCAACTCATTAACGTTGAACCAAGCTCTGAAACTGCAACAAGTTACATAGAAAGTGTTAATGAATTAATAAAAAAGGGTTCAGATATTGTTATTATTCCTAGTTATAGAAGTGAAGTGAATTTAGAAGGGGTTATCAATGAAAATTTGAACACTATCTTCTTAACTTTTGATCAATTTATTAACTCTTCAAATGTTTTAGGTCTTAAATATCGTGATGAAGCGATTCCATATTTGTTAGGTATCATTGCAGCTAAGCAATCAAATACTAAACAAATTGGATACTTGGGGGATGAAGGAATTGATTTCAATGAGAATGTTGAATATTTAAATTTTTTAGCTGGTGCAAAGGCAGTAGATGATGAAGTTGTTGTGAAATACAAACTTGTTCCGTGTGATAGTGAAACAACAACTATTGCTATATCTGCAGAAGAGATGTATCAAAAAGGTGTTGATGTAATCTTTGATGCAGTAGGGAACGAATCGATGGCTATCATTAATACTGCAAAAGCAATCACAAATGATAAACAACCCGTTTATGTTGTCAATACGAATATAAGTGAAGATGAATATACGGCTTTAAACAACGTTTTGTTAGTCTCTTCATTAAAAAAGACTGAGGGAGTCATTAAAAAAATAATTGAATTATATTTGTCTGATCAAATGATAGCGGGTAATCAATTAATTTTAGGTCTTGAAAATGAAGGGATCAGTCTTTTGTTGAATAATCCAAACTTGAGTGATGAAACCTTGGATATTATTCATGACTATCAAGAAAAGCTTATTCAAGGCGAAATTGTAATATCATCAAAACTAGAGTAAAAACCGCGTCTTGCGGTTTTTTTATTTCAGTCAACAATCGACAATTCTTTCGAGAAGAAGATGAAAATAAGTGGAAAGTTTTACAAAAAAACCGCAATTTTTTACTGTAAATTATTTACACCTAAAGGGTTTTCTGATACACTTAACTCGAAGTGAATTATGAGGAGGCCATACAATGAAAAAATTTATTTCAATGTTTACAGTAGCTATGTTTGCTGTTGTAACTTTAGCAGCTTGTGGTGGAAATGCTACAGGTGATGATTCATCTAACGGAGAGACACCAAAAGATGAAACAAACGGAACACAAGTAAAAGTAGGGATGATGACAGACTCTGGAACGATCGATGACAAATCATTCAACCAAGGAACTTGGTCAGGTATTGAGCGCTATGCACAAGACTTCCCAAGTACAGACAAAAAATATGTACAACCAGGTGGAGAAGCAACAGAAGATTATTTAGCAGCTAACGATAATTTAGTAACTGCTGGATATGAAATCATTGTAGCACCAGGATTTAAATTTGAAGAAGCAATTTATGAAGCTCAAGAAGCTAATCCAAATACAAAATATATCTTAATCGATGGAGCACCAACAAAAGAAATCGAAAAAGATAACTTTGAAACAATTGTTGGAGAAAATACAGTTTCTATTTACTTCAACGAGCAAGAAGCAGGATTCTTAGCAGGGATTGCTGCAGCGTTAGAAACAAAAACAGGTAAATTAGGATTTATTGGTGGAATGCCTATTCCTCCAGTACAAAAATTCGGTTATGGATTCTTAGCGGGTGTTGCATATGCTAATGAAAACTTCGGAACAAGTGCCGAAGTATTAGATTATCAATATCAAGGAACTTTCAGTGATGTACCAGCTGGACAAACATTAGCAGGTGGTATGTATGATAAAGGAATCGACGTTGTTTTCCATGCGGCAGGTGGAGTTGGTGTTGGAGTCATCAATGAAGCTAAAACACGCGCTGAAAATGGTGAAGAAGTATTCGTCATTGGTGTTGACGTTGACCAATATGCGGATGGAGTTATTTCTGATGGATCATCAGTAATCTTAACATCTGCAATTAAGAGAATTGACAACGCAGCATATGATTACATTAAAGCATTCGCTGAAGGAAACTTCCCTGGTGGAGAAACAATCGTAATGGACGCTAAAATGGGTGGTGTAGGATTACCAGAAGAAAACCCTAATTTAGCAGAAGAAACAACAACAAAAACTGATGAGGCCTTAGAATTAATTAAAGATGGAACAATCGTTGTACCGTCAACAGCTGAAGAGTTAGCAACATACTTAGATGCAAATGGATACGATGCAAGCAATATTAACTATTAATGAAGTATAACGAAAAAGTGTGTCTACTAACTAGACACACTTTTTTTTAGCGCATTTTACAGACTGAAAATAATAAAATAATATATTATAAGCCAAAATTCACAAAATTATACATGTAAAATGTAGCAATTACTGTTTACTGGGTGAACTCATAACTAAAATATATTATAATAAAGTTAAGTCTGTAAATCTGTTATGAAATTTTCAAGGAGTGTTTTCTGAACTGAAGTGACAATTTTTAACTGTATGCATGACTTATTAACCTTTTGGGAAAGGAGTTTGTTGAATGAAATATGTAATTGAGATGCTTAACATTACAAAAGAATTCCCAGGGATTAAAGCAAATGATAATATCACGCTTCAAGTCGAACCTGGAGAAATTCATGCTTTGCTTGGTGAGAACGGAGCAGGTAAATCAACACTGATGAGTGTACTATTTGGATTATATCAACCAGAAGAAGGGGTTATTAAGGTTAGAGGGAACGAAGTTAATATTACGGATCCAAACATCGCTAATGATTTAGGGATTGGGATGGTTCATCAACATTTTAAACTTGTTCATAATTTTACGGTAACAGAAAATATTGTGCTAGGAAATGAACCGAAGTTATTCGGTGGACGCATTAATATTAAAAAAGCCGCCAAACGTGTAGCTGAATTATCAGAAAAATACAATTTGCATGTTGACCCATATGCGAAAATTGAGGATATTTCAGTTGGAATGCAACAGCGTGTAGAAATCTTAAAAATGTTATATCGCAATGCAGATATTTTAATTTTTGATGAGCCAACAGCTGTTTTAACGCCACAAGAAATTGAGCACTTAATGCGTATTATGAAACAATTAACAGATGAAGGTAAATCAATCATTGTAATTACGCATAAATTAAAAGAAATTAAAGCTGTTGCGAATCGTTGTACGATTATCCGTAAAGGAAAAGGAATTGGAACGGTTGATGTTGCAACAACTTCTGAACAAGAATTAGCTGATTTAATGGTTGGGCGTCAAGTCACATTTAAAATTGATAAAGAAGAGGCTCGCGCAGGTGAACCAATCTTACAAATTGAAAATTTAAATGTTGTTAATGCACGTGGTATTCAAAAATTAAAGAACTTATCTTTAACCGTAAAATCAGGTGAAATTTTAGGTGTCGCTGGGATTGAAGGAAATGGACAAAGTGAATTAATTGAAGCCATTACCGGATTAAATAAAGTTCAAAGCGGAGCAATCAAATTAACAGGTGAGCACATCGAAAAATTATCGGTAAGAAAACGAACTGAAGCTGGAATCGGCCATATTCCGGAAGACCGTCATAAGCACGGATTAGTGCTTGATTATTCATTAGAAGATAATTATATTTTACAAACTTACTACCAAAAACCATTTAGTAACAATGGGATATTAAACCGTAAAGAAATCAGAAAACAATCTGAAACATTAATCGAGCGTTTTGATGTACGTAGTGGGCAAGGTAGTATTACCCCAACACGTAGTATGAGTGGTGGAAATCAACAAAAAGCCATTATTGCACGTGAGGTTGTTCGCTCTCCTAAATTATTAATCGCAGCTCAACCAACACGCGGACTTGATGTAGGAGCTATTGAGTATATTCACAAAGAGTTAATTGAAGAACGCGACAAAGGGCGTGGGGTATTATTAATTTCTTTAGAGTTAGATGAAATCTTAAATGTATCAGATCGCATTGCAGTTATTTATGAAGGTGAAATTGTTGCCATCTTAAATGCTTCAGAAACAGATGAAAAAGAAATTGGATTACTAATGGCTGGTGCTGGTAAGAAAGTAGGTGTTCAATAATGAAAAGATTAAATATTGATCTTTCAAGTCCAACACTTCAAAAAAGAATGGCCCCATTTATTTCGGTATTAATGGGATTTGTTATTGGATTTGTATTATTATTTGCATTAGGATACAACCCAGTTGAAGGGTTTAGCTTATTATTCCAAGGTGGATTTGCAGGGATTGAGAATGGGAATTTAAAATCATTAGGAAATACGTTATTACAAATGACGCCTCTTGTGTTAACAGGATTATCAGTTGCATTTGCCTTCCGCACTGGTTTGTTTAACATTGGTGCAGGTGGACAAATGTTAGTCGGTGGTTTTGCTGCTGTTTATTTAGGTGTAACGTTAGAATTACCTGTTTATCTCCATTTACCGATTGTTATCGTTGGATCTGCTTTAGCTGGAGCAGCTTGGGCAATCATTCCAGGTCTTTTAAAAGCTAAATTTAAAATCCATGAAGTTGTTACATCGATTATGATGAACTACATTGCTTTATGGGGTGTTCAATATTTAGTTAAAACATTAATTCCAGGTAAATATCCAACGGAATCAGCGACAATCTACCAAACAGCAACGTTGAAAACAGAATGGATGTCTTCATTTTTCACTGGATCATCTGTCAATTTAGGGCTATTTATTGCTATTTTTGCAGCCATTGTGGTTTGGTTCATTCTTGAAAAAACAACGTTTGGTTATGAATTAAAAGCAGTAGGATTCAATCAAAATGCTGCAGAGTATGCTGGAATGAAAGTCAAACGCAATATCATTATTTCAATGGTTATTGCAGGTGCTTTAGCAGGTCTTGCAGGAGCAACATTCTATGTTGGATATACAAATCACATAAAAATTGGAGTCATTCCAACACATGGATTTGATGGGATTGCCGTTTCATTACTTGGATTAAATTCACCTGTAGGGGTTGTATTATCTTCCTTCTTATTTGGATTTATGAAAGTCGGTGGAGAATTCATGCAAGCGATGTCAGATGTGCCAAAAGAATTGGTTGATATTATTATTTCAACGATTATTTACTTCTCAGCTGCATCATTACTTGTTCAAGGATTCTTGAAAAAAATCATGCCAAAAGGTAAAAATGGAGGTGTGAAATAATGTGGCAATTTTTAGTTGATATGATGCCTTATGCTTTGGCATTCACAGCACCATTATTAATCACAGCATTAGGTGGATTATTTAGTGAGCGCAGTGGGGTTGTCAATATTGGTTTAGAAGGTTTAATGTTAATTGGAGCTTTTACAACAGCTTTATTTATCAATTTTACGTATGGCGTGAATGGGAATGATTTTGCCTCAACAACGCTTATGATCTGGTTAGGGATTTTAGTAGGAGCAGCTGTAGCGGGAATCTTCTCATTATTACATGCTTATGCTAGTATCAATTTAAAAGCTGATCAAGTTATTTCGGGAACAGCTATTAATTTATTAGCACCTGCGTTAACAATTTTCTTAGCACGTACTTTAACAGGGTCTCAAAATATTAATATTGTAAAAGGTGTTTCACGTTTAGATGTACCTTTCTTATCGGAGATCCCGGTTTTAGGGCCGTTATTCTTTAGTAAAGCGTACGCAACAACATTTATTGCACTATTCTTAGTATTTATCACGTGGTATGTCGTGTTTAAAACTTCTTTTGGACTTCGTTTACGCGCGTGTGGGGAACATCCACAAGCAGCTGATTCAATGGGAATCAATGTTTATAAAATGCGATACTTCGGTGTTATTGCTTCTGGTTTCTTAGCCGGATTAGGTGGGGCAGTTTTCATTGTTACAACATCAGGAGAGTTTAATGGTTCTGTTGCAGGACTAGGATTCTTAGCTTTAGCCGCATTAATCTTTGGTAAGTGGAATCCTTGGACAGTTCTTGGAGCAGCGTTCTTCTTCGGATTTATGAAAACATTGGGACAACTAGCCTTAATTAATGACACATTAAAGTCATTTGAAATTCCAATGGAGTTTTACAATGCACTACCGTATGTCATGACATTAATTGCTTTAGTCGTGTTCAGTCGTAATATTGTTGGACCTAAAGCAGCTGGTGAACCATACGATCCAGGGAAACGTTAATTGAGTTACGTTTAAAAATAGGATAGCATTTACAGAGATGGTGATTGAGTCAAATTACCATCTCTGTTTTCTTTTTATCAAACACAGATGTTCGTAACAAACTTGTAAATTCACACAAAGTGTTATACTATAGTTTAGCAAGAGAATTTTGTCCATAATAAGAAGTAAGAAACTCGAAATTCTTTATTAAATACATAAATGAGTTGATATAAATTTAAATACAGCAAGTGGAGGTTATCAAGATGAGTGCAAATATAAAAAAGAAAGTTATGGTGGGGATGTCAGGTGGTGTTGACTCTTCTGTTGCAGCTTACTTATTACTAGAGCAAGGTTATGATGTAGAAGGGATTTACATGCGTAACTGGGATAGCGCTGCAAACCAAGATGTGTTAGGAAATCCAACATTACATGATGATGTGTGTCCACAAGAGGTTGATTATCAAGATGCATTAGCGGTTGCGAATCAATTAGGTATTAAATTACACCGCGTTGATTTTGTTCAAGAGTATTGGGACCGTGTCTTTACATATTTCTTAAATGAATACAAAGCAGGGCGTACACCTAATCCAGACATTATGTGTAATAAAGAAGTTAAATTTAAGGCCTTTTTAGAGCATGCCCTAAATTTAGGATGTGATTATATTGCAATGGGGCATTATGCGCGCGTCAGTCATGGTGAAGAAGTGCAAATGTTACGTGGTGTTGATAATAATAAGGACCAAACGTATTTCTTAAGTCAATTAACACAACAACAATTAGCCAAAACGTTATTCCCAGTAGGGGAATTGCAAAAATCAGAAGTACGTGCGATTGCTGAGAAGTTAAACTTAGCCACTGCAAAAAAGAAAGATTCAACAGGTGTTTGCTTTATTGGAGAACGTCAATTTACGCAATTTTTACAAAACTATTTACCAGCACAACCAGGTAAAATGAAGACGTTAACGGGTGAAGTTGTGGGTGACCATATTGGTTTAATGTATTATACAATTGGGCAACGTAAAGGATTAGGCATCGGTGGAGCTGGTGACGCTTGGTTTGTTTGCGGAAAAGATTTAGAAAATAATGTGTTATTAGTTGGGCAAGGATTTGATCAAGAATATGTATTCGCTGATGAAGCGGTCGTTTCACAAATGAACTGGATTCCAAGTGAAAAATTTAATGGTCGATTTGCATGTACAGCTAAATTTAGATATCGTCAAAAAGATGTACCAGTTGAACTGGAATGGATTGATAATGAAACCGTTCGCGTGTATATGTTAGAAGACGTGCGCGCTGTGACACCAGGTCAAGCAGCAGTATTTTATGATGGGGATGTCTGCTTAGGTGGCGGATTAATTGATGCGGCATTTAAATCTGGTGAGAAAAGAATGTATTAAGAAGAGTCTTTAATTGGGACTCGTCATAAGTTAGGAGTTTTAGGCATGGAAAAGACCCGTTATATAAAAGGAATATTTCAAGATCAAATATATCACAATGATGATAATGGGTTTTCGATTGCCACAATTTTGTTATTGGATTATGAAGAAGATAAATCACAAATTCAAAAAGCATTAAAATCGGTGGATGACAAAGCGGTTAAACAGATAGAGGTGGATCCGAGTAAAATCCATGGGAAAATCACCGTTTCAGGCTACTTCCCAAGACTTACGTCTAATCAAACCTATAAATTTTTTGGACAACTGACTGAGCATAAGAAGTTTGGTTGGCAATACGTTGTGTCATCTTATGAAAGTGTTCAAGTAGAAGGAAAGTCAGCCATTGTCGCATACTTGAGTAGTGATTTATTTGAAGGTGTTGGGGTTAAGACTGCAGAAAAAATTGTTGAGGTATTGGGTGAGCAGGCTGTTTCCTTAATTATGGGTGACCGAAGTGTATTAGATACAGTACCGAAGTTATCTAAAAAAATTGCAGACCAACTATATGAAACCTTAATCAGCCAACAAGGGATGGAACAAATTTTAGCGCCCTTATATGGCTTGAACCTAAGTCCGCGTTTAGTGATGAAGATTTTTAAAAAATATCAATATGAAGCCCTGGATTTCATCCAAGAAAATCCGTATCGTCTCATTGATGATATTGAAGGGATTGGCTTTGTAAAAGCTGATGAGATTGCAAAATCTCTTGGAATTGAGTTGAATGACCCGCGTCGTATTCGAGCTGCTCTGTTGTATGTGATTGATCAAATTGCAATTCAAAGAGGACATACGTATGTGTATCATCAGCAGCTGATTCAAAGCACGCTTCAATATTTAAATGCTAATACTTCTATTTTATTAGACCTACATCAAGTCGATCTTCAAATACAAGAATTGATTCAAAAGAAGCGCATTTATATTGAAGGAGAATACTTGTTTATTCCGTTGCTTGTCAATAGTGAAAAAGGAATTACAGATTCTATTTTACGTTTGCAAGGACACGAAGTGGCACAGGATTCACACGTTTTAGAGGCGTTTACAAAGCTTAAAGGTGATTTGAATATCGTTTATTCAAAGGAACAAGAAGAGGCTATTAGGATGGCGTTAAAACATCCCGTTAGTATAATAACGGGTGGACCCGGAACCGGGAAAACCACGGTTGTGCAAGGGATATTAAAAGCATATGGTTTATTGCATGATGTCGAACTAGACCCTGCTAAATATGTGACGGAAAAAGAGAAGTACCCGATTGCATTAGCAGCACCTACAGGAAGAGCGGCAAAGCGTATGCATGAAACAACCGGAATTAAGGCATCGACTATTCATAAACTATTAGGATATGGAGCGGATGGCGTTTTCACACATGATCAATTTGATCAGTTGGAGTTTAAATTGATTATTATTGATGAAAGTTCGATGTTAGATACATTACTTGCTCATCAATTGTTTCAGAGTATCCAAACGGGTGCGCAACTTATTCTGGTTGGTGATGATAACCAGCTTCCTTCGGTTGGTCCCGGTCAGGTATTAAAAGATTTACTAGAAAGCCAAGCTATACCATTGACGCGATTATTGACTGTTCACCGTCAAGCAGAGGATTCTTCAATTATTTCATTGGCACATGCGGTTAAAAATAATCATTTGCCAACTGACATTCGAGAAAAGAAATCTGACAGATTATATGTCGAATGCGGCTTTTCAGATATTTCAAAGTATTTAATCCAAATCATTCAAAATGCAATCAATAAAGGGTATTCAGCTTCCGATGTGCAAGTTTTAGCGCCGATGTATAAGGGAGAATGTGGCATTGATAAGTTAAATCTTTTATTACAAGAAGTTTTCAATCCGTTTAGTGAAGAGAAGCGTCAATTAGAGTTTGGTCATCGCACGTACCGAATTGGTGATAAGGTACTTCAATTATCTAATCAACCTGAAACTGGCATTATGAATGGAGATGTCGGAGAAGTCATCGGAATTTCTTACAAAGATAAAAGTAAAGAAAAAGAAGATGAAGTCGTGGTTTGTTTTGATCAAACAGAAGTCGTGTATAAAAAAAGTGATTTACAAAACTTAACGCATGCGTATTGTGTGTCTGTTCATAAGTCGCAAGGGTCAGAGTATCCGATTGTTATTTTACCGATAACGAATGCTTATCACATCATGCTTCAGAAAAAGCTCATTTACACTGCCATTACACGTGCTAAAAAGTCACTCATTATAATTGGAGAGCTTAGTGCACTTGAAAAAGGCGTAAAAAATGAAGGGGACGAGCGTCAAACGACACTAAAAGAACGGTTTATGTTGTTAAAAGAACCAAAAGACGTTGTGCAAAATCCGTTTGCAGATATATTCGAAGCGTATGAGATTCCATTTGATGGAATTGATGAAGAAGCTTTAATTGGGGTTACCCCATACGACTTTATGGATTAATCCATTCGTTGTTCATCTTTTTAAGTTATAAATACATAAAATTAGGAAATATAAACAGACTAGTAATGTAATTAACTAAAGAGGTGAAGTTATGAAAAAGCTAATCATGTATGTTTTATTTATTGGTGCATTCGTCGTGGCACTAATGTATTATGAGAATCCAAAGCAATTAAAAAAAGATGTGCGAAAATTAATGAAAAGAAAAGTTAAATACTTTTAT
>DNGE01000152.1:6474-20292 GCA_003486705.1 Bacillota bacterium | reverse complement strand
GTTTAGAAGATTTATTAAAAATTTAAAACTCTCTTCTATGAGAGTTTTTCGTTTATAATCTTCAAAAAAATTGCGTTTGTTTTTAGAATTGTGTAAAAAAAGCTTGAAACCTGTTGCTAAAATCGCTAAAATAAAAGCAAATACAAAAATGTTGATAGAAGAAAGTAAATATTTTGAGTTTTACAGAGAAAGACTACATGTGCTGAGAGTAGACTAAACAGATAAATATTGAAAGCTACTTCTGGAATGCAGTTAATAGCTGCCGGATGACACCGTTAAATGTTCTCAAGAGTTAATAATACTTCGGTATTATTAAAATTAAGGTGGTACCGCGTATAAACGTCCTTAACAAGTTAAGGGCTTTTTTTTATGTTTTAAAACATAATCTAACTTGCATTTCCCTCAACACATTAAAAATTAATATAAAGAAGGTGTAATGATGAAAACAATGACAGGTTCACAAATTCGTGACATGTACTTAAAATTCTTCGAATCTAAAGGACATATGATTGAACCTGGTGCTTCGTTAGTACCAGTGAATGATCCAACTTTACTTTGGATTAACAGTGGAGTTGCCGCGTTAAAGAAATATTTTGATGGAAGTGAAATTCCAAATAATCCTCGTATTACAAATGCTCAAAAGTCAATTCGTACAAATGACATTGAAAATGTAGGGAAAACAGCTCGTCACCATACATTCTTTGAAATGTTAGGTAATTTCTCAATCGGTGACTATTTCCGTGAAGAAGCCGTAGCATGGGCATGGGAGTTATTAACGTCTCCTGAATGGTTTGGCTTTGACAAAGAGTTATTATATATTACGGTATATCCTGATGACCAAGAAACATATGACTTATGGATTCGCTTAGGTGTATCTCCAGAGCATATTGTTAAATTAGAGTATAACTTCTGGGAAATCGGTGAAGGGCCATGTGGACCAAACACTGAAATTTTCTTTGACCGTGGATTGAAATATGATCCTGAAAATATTGGAATCCGTTTAATTGAGGAAGATATTGAAAATGATCGCTACATTGAAATCTGGAATGTTGTCTTCTCTCAATTTAACTCAAAAGAAGGATTAGATCGTTCTGAATACCCATTATTACCTAATAAAAACATAGATACAGGAATGGGTCTTGAGCGTATGGCATGTGTGTTACAAGAAGTTGAAACGAACTATGACACAGATCTATTTATGCCAATTATCAATGCAACTGAAAAGATTTCAGGTGTTCAATATACGAAAGAGAACGGTATTGCATTTAAAGTTATTGCAGACCACGTACGTACAGTAACATTTGCTGTCGCGGATGGTGCATTATTATCGAATGAAGGTCGCGGTTACGTATTACGTCGTTTATTACGCCGTGCGGTACGTTATGGTAAACAATTAGGAATTGAACGTGCATTTATGTACGAATTAGTACCGGTTGTTGCGGATGTGATGAAAGATTATTATCCATACGTAACAGGTAAAATTGAATTAGTTCAAAAAGTCATTAAATCAGAAGAAGAACGTTTCCGTCAAACATTAGCAGATGGTGAGAAAATCTTAGCTGATTTAATTGGTAATAGTGAAGAAAAAGTAATCAGTGGTAAAGATGCGTTCACCTTATACGATACATATGGATTCCCGTATGAGTTAACTTTAGAGTATGCTGAAGAAGCTGGATTTACAGTTGATAAAGCAGGATTTGATGCACAGATGGAAGCACAGCGTGAACGTGCACGTTCAGCTCGTGAAGATATCGCAAGTATGGGATCTCAAAATGTGGCATTAATGAACTTCAAAGAAGCTTCAAACTTCGTTGGATACAACACAGTACAAAACCAATCAAATGTTATCTTATTACTTCAAGATGGCGAAGTCGTAGAAAAATTATCTGGAAAAGGTCAAGTCATTTTAGCAGAAACACCGTTTTATGCTGAAAGTGGGGGACAAGCAGCAGATACGGGTAAGATGAAGTTTGAAAATGGTGTAGCTAATGTTTTAGATGTTAATAAAGCACCGAATGGTCAACACTTACATACGATTGAGGTTGACGGAATCTTACAAGTAGGAGATACTGTGACAGCTACAATTAATGTTGAAGAGCGTAAAGCCTTAACTAAAAACCACACGGCGACACATATCTTACACCAAGCGCTTAAAGAAGTAGTGGGTGAACATGCGAATCAAGCGGGTTCTTTAGTGACGGCAGAACGTTTACGTTTTGACTTTACTAACATGACTGCTTTAACAACTGAAGAATTACAAAAGATTGAAAGTATTGTAAATGAAAAAATTTGGATGGGGCTTCCGGTTCAAGTAAAAGAAATGAGCATTGAAGAAGCTAAACAATCAGGGGCTATGGCATTATTCTCTGAGAAATATGGAAAAACAGTTCGCGTTGTAAATGTTGATTCGTATAGCATTGAATTATGTGGTGGTTGCCATGTTATGAACTCATCAGAAATTGGTTTATTTAAAATTGTATCAGAATCAGGAATTGGAGCAGGAACTCGTCGTATTGAAGCGGTGACAGGGAAAGCGGCTTATATGTATATGAATGCTTTCATGGATCGTTTTAGTGCTATTTCTGAGACATTAAAAACAAAACCTGCTATGCTTGAAGAGCGAGTTGAAGGGTTACTAGAGGAATTAAAAGAAGCTCATCGAGAAAATGATTCATTAAAATCTAAATTATCGCATTTAAAAATGAGTGAAATTGTCAATAATACACATGAGGTAGAAGGAGTTACGGTTTTAACTGCCCATTTAAAAGATGTTGATATGAATAACTTACGACAAATGGTAGATGAATTTAAACAAAAATTAAATTCAGCTGTTATTGTTTTAGCTAGTGCGGTTGATGGAAAAGTAGCGATTACATGTGGTGTAACTGATGACAATGTCAAAAAAGGATTACACGCAGGTAAAATTGTTAAAGAAGTCGCATCAATCTGTGGTGGAGGCGGAGGCGGACGCCCAGATATGGCACAAGCTGGTGCCAAAGATGCTTCAAAAATTGAAGAAGCATTAAAAAATGTTGATGAATGGATAAAAAATAATCTATAATTCTTTTCATCGCCTCAACATTATTGTAAAATAATGTTAAGGACATATTCTTATGGGTGGTGAACTTGATGATTTCTAATCACACTATGCTACTAAATGAAGCACTAGAAGATAAGTTAAATCAAAATGAAGCAGTAGAAGTAATTCTAACAGATGTTTTTCAAGCATTAAAAGCAAAAGGTTATAACCCTGTAAATCAAGTTGTTGGTTACTTAATTTCAGGAGACCCTGCGTATATCTCAAGTCATATGGGTGCTCGTAATAAAATTCAACAAATTGAACGTGATGAAATAATTGAAGTCTTATTAGAAAAGTTCGTTGAACAACAATGAAAAAATTAGGACTAGATTTAGGCACTCGTACATTAGGGATCGCTATTAGCGATGCCCTAGGTATGATGGCACACGGTGTTGAAACATTCCGTTTCGAAGAGGGGCATTACAAAAAACCAATACAACACGTTCAAGAGCTCGTCAAAACACACCGTATTTCAACAATCGTTTTAGGTCTGCCAAAAAACATGAATGGATCAATTGGCGAACGAGGAATTGCGACTCAGGAGTTTGGAAAAAAACTTGAGGAAGCAACAAACACTCCAGTAGTATATTGGGATGAGCGTTTAACAACGATGCAAGTTGAACGCGTCTTAATCCAAGCCGATGTGAGCCGAAGCAAACGTAAAAAAGTCGTTGACAAAATGGCGGCGACAGTTATTTTACAAAGTTATTTAGATTCAAGTCAAAGGTAGATACACAAAATTTATATGAGGTGACATAACATGTTAGAAGAAAATCAAATTACAGTAATTGACGAAAATGGAAATGAATTATTATGTGAAATCTTATTCACATTTGATTCAGATGATTATAATAAATCATATGTTGTTTACTATCCAGCAGGTGCTGAACATGAAGATGAAGAAGGAAATGTTGATTTACACGTATCTGCATACTTACCAACTTCTGAAGATGAAGGTGGACAATTATTACCAGTTGAAACTGAAGAAGAATGGGATATGATTGAAGAAGTTATTAATACATTCTTAGCAGGTGATGACGAAGAGTAAGATCAATAACTAACAAACAAAAACGGACGTCAGGGTCCGTTTTTGTACTGTTTAACCTGAGGTGATTAAATGAAGAAAATTTTAATGTGGGGAACTATGCTTGTTGTTGTAGTATTATTAGTTGGTGGGGGTTTCGCATTTACATTATACAATCAAGCATTAAAGCCCGTTGATTTAAACGATGAAACAATAATAAATTATAAAATAGAACCTGGTACTGCTCCATATACGGTGACGACTCAATTAGCAGAATTAGGATTAATAAAACATCCAAAAATTGCAAACCTTATTATTAAACAAAATAATTGGGCGCATATTCAAGCAGGAGAATATGAATTATCTCCTTCGATGACTTTAGAAGAAATGTTTAATAAGTTTGAAACAGGTGAAGTGGTAGAACCTGATACGGTTAAAATCTTAATTCCAGAAGGATATACACTCGATTTTATTGCCGCGCAACTAACCGGAGTGACACAGTTAAATGTGGAAGATATTCTAAATGAGTGGAAAAGCGAAGCGTTCTTAACCCCATTAATTAATGACTATTGGTTTTTAACTTCAGACATTTTAAAATCCGGTATTCTTAATCCTTTAGAAGGTTATCTTCATCCAGCAACGTATGCGGTTGTTGATGAAGCTTATTCGTTAGAGAAAATTACACGAATAATACTTGATGTGACTAAACAAAGGTTAGAACCTTATAAAGACCAAATTGAAAACTCATCACTATCGGTCCATGACGTTTTCACGTTAGCTTCACTAGTAGAAGCCGAGACACAAAACGATGATGAGATGCCAATGGTTTCGGAAGTGTTTTTCAATCGAATTGAACAAGGTATGCCATTACAAAGTGATACAACAGTTCAGTATATTCTTGGTGAACGTGTGGTTCGAGTAACAAATGAAATGACTAAAATAGATTCTCCATACAATACTTATATGATTTCTGGAATCCCAATTGGTCCTGTAGGAAGTCCGTCTGTTAAAGCTATTGCAGCAGTCTTAAACCCACAATCGCATGATTATATTTACTTTATTGGTGACTTGTTTGGTTGCATAGACGGAAAAACGCATTTCTTTGCAACTTATGAAGAACACATGGCCTTTTACCGTGAGTACTTACTACCATCATATGAAGCAGGAACTAGTGTTTGTAAGTAAAAAGTATAGGTGGTATTAACATGAATGAACAATTATTGCAGTTAATGAGTTGTTTCAATACAATTGAACATGATGAATTAACACTTGAGATGAAAGAATATGCACAAAAGCATGATGTCCCAATTATCCAAGATGAAGGACTGGAGCTTATGTTGCAATTATTACGAATTAAAAACCCAAATAGTATCCTTGAAATAGGGAGTGCAATCGGTTATTCTTCTTTAATGATGGCAAGACATTTACCACAGTGTAACATTGTAACGATAGAACGCGATGATGCGCGTTATATGGATGCTGTCAATTATCACAATCGTTCTACTATTTCGGATCAAGTTGATTTAATAAAAGCAGATGCATTAGAAATTAATAATGACGAATTACCCATCCAAAAATATGATGTCATTTTCATTGATGCAGCTAAAGCCCAATATCAAAAATTCTTTGAAAAATATGAAGGATTATTAAAAGATGATGGAATGATTATTAGTGATAATTTATTATTCCATGGATTTGTGTTAGAACAAGAACAAATTGAAAGTCGTAATTTAAGACAACTGGTTAGAAAGATAAATCGTTATAATCATTGGTTAGCTAATCATCCAGATTACAACACCCTATTATTACCAATGGGTGATGGGGTGGCAATTAGTTTGAAAAGACAAACTAAATAAGATATAATCGTATACTGTGATTATAATAAAGTGAGTTGATAACATGAAAAAACCTGAGTTGGTGGTTACACCAAAATCGATAGAAGATATTCCAAAGTTAATTGAAGCAGGTGCGGATGCCTTTATTATCGGTGAAGAACAATTTGGATTAAGATTAGCAGGAGACTTCGATTTACCTACGCTTACTAAAGCTGTATCACTTATTAAGGAAAATCAAAAGAAAGTCTATGTGGCGATTAATGGATTATTTGCAAATTCTGCATTAGAACCGTTAAAAAGTTATTTAGAGCAACTATCAAATCTTGAAGTTGATGCGTTACGTTTTTCTGATCCAGGGGCTTACATGATAGCAAAAGAAATTGCTCCGCAAATACCGTTACACTGGAGTAGTGAAACATTAGGAACAAACTACTTCACAGCTAACTATTGGGAAGAACGTGGTGTGTACCGCACGGTATTAGCGCCGGAATTAATGAAAGAATCAGTTTTAGAAATTAACGAACATGCAAAAGGTGAAATTGAAATATTAGTTCATGGTGCTATTTGTATGTTCCAATCAAGACGAAACCTGGTTGGAAATTATTTAAAGTTCCAAGGTCAAGTGGTTGAAAAGCTACAAACTCGAGATCAAGGGTTAACTTTATTTGATCCTGAACGACAGTTGTATTATCCAATTTTTGAAGATATACAAGGGACACATATTTTTAACGGAACTGATATTTGTATGGTCGATGACCTACAAGAGTTCATTGAAGCCGGTATTGATAGTTTCAGAATTGATGGTGTGTTAAAAAGTTCAGAGTATCTTTTATATGTTACAAATGCCTACAGATTAGCAATTGATACAGCAATTTCAGATGCTGAAAAATATGCTCAAATCGGGCGTCCTTTATATAAAAAGCTAGAAGAAGTTCAACCATTAAATCGTAACTTAGATCGCGGGTTTTATTACAAACCATCCATGTATAAACATAAGTAATAAGCATAGAAAGGGGTGTGCATATGGCAAGACCTGAAGTTTCAACAATGATAAATGGCAAACGAGTTATTACTAAAAAGCCTGAGCTACTTGCCCCTGCAGGCTCATTAGAAAAATTAAAAATAGCAGTCATGTACGGTGCTGATGCCGTCTTTCTTGGTGGACAAGAATTTGGTCTTCGATCAAACGCTCAAAACTTTTCATTAGAAGAAATTCGTGAAGCTGTTCAGTTTGCAGCTGGTTATGGTTCAAAAATATATGTGACAACAAACATTATTGCGCATAATGAAAATATGATGGGGTTAGAGGAGTATCTAACTGCATTAGGTGAAATTAATGTCGCAGGTATTATTGTTGCAGATCCATTAATTATTGAAACATGTAAGAGAGTTGCTCCGAATGTTGAAGTCCATTTAAGTACACAACAATCAACCATGAATTATATGGCTATTAAATTTTGGGAACAAGAAGGATTACATCGAGTTGTTCTAGCTCGTGAAACAACAAAAGACGAGATTCAAGACATATTGGATAAGACTGATGTTGAAATTGAAACATTCGTCCACGGAGCAATGTGTATCGCTTATTCAGGGCGTTGTACATTATCAAATCATATGACGGCACGCGATTCTAATCGTGGAGGATGTTGTCAATCTTGCCGATGGGAATTTGATCTTCATACAGAAGAAAATAACGATCCGAAAGCATTATTTACCCCTGAAGATATAAAATTTGCAATGAGTCCGAAAGATTTAAATTTACTTCAATCAATCCCTGAAATGATTGAAATGGGAATTGATAGTTTAAAAATTGAAGGTCGTATGAAATCTATTCACTACATTGCAACAGTCGTAAGTGTTTATCGTAAATTAATTGACTTGTACTGTGAAAATCCGGACGAATTTGTATTTGATGAGAAGTTATTATTTGAACTCTCAAAATGTGCAAACCGAGAAGCAGCGCCTGCCTTCTTTGAAGGTATTCCTTCACATGAAGAGCAAATGTTTAATAATCGTGATGAGCATCCAACACAAGAATTTATTGGACTTGTTATGAATTATGATGATGAGAATCAAATGGTTACGTTACAACAACGAAATCATTTCCGCGTCGGGGAAGTCGTTGAATTCTTTGGGCCGAAAATTGAAACACAAATCATGACTATTGATCAGTTATATGATGAGTCAGGTGTTGAACTAGATGTAGCAAGACATCCAAAACAAATCTTAAAATTTAAAGTTCCATTCAAATTATATCCAAATGATATGATGAGAAAACACGTGTCAAAATAAAACAACAAGAAGAAACAAGATAAAAGTAAGGCGGGTATTATCATGGAAAAACCTTTAATTATAGGTATTGCGGGCGGATCTGCTTCAGGAAAAACAAGTGTTTCACGTATTTTATGTGATGCCTTTTCAGATCAAACCATTACCTTATTCAGACAAGATGATTATTATAATGATCAAAGTCATTTAACGATGGAAGAGCGTGTGTTAACAAACTACGATCACCCATTATCGATGGACAATGAATTATTAATTAAGCACATAAAAAAACTAATTATGGGTTATTCTATTGAAAAACCAATTTATGATTATACAAATCATACACGTAGTGAAGAAACAGAAAAAATTCAGCCGACAAGCATTATTATTGTCGAGGGGTTATTTGTTTTAGAAGACGTAAAAATAAGAGAATTATTAGATATTAAGATTTTTGTTGAAACTGATGCTGATATTCGTTTTATTCGTCGTTTATTACGTGATACAACAGAACGAGGACGTACTATTGATTCTGTCATTATGCAATATACTGAATCTGTTAAACCGATGCATGAGCAGTTCGTTGAACCAACAAAACGATATGCAGATATTATTATTCCAGAAGGAAAAACTAACACAGTTGCAATAGATTTATTAATTACTAAAATTAGTAGTATATTAAATTTAAAAGTTAATGTATAATTATATATATTATATGTCCAAAATGATTTATATAAGGAGGACCATTTTATGAAAGAAAAACAACAACATTTAACCCTTGAGGGGATTAAAAAGTTCCAAGACGAATTAGAATTCTTAACACAAGTTAAAATGGAAGAAATTAAGGAAAAGTTACAAGAAGCACGCGCACAAGGTGACCTTTCAGAAAATGCTGAGTATGATGCAGCACGTGAAGAACAAGCGATTGTTTATGAGCGCATCCAAGAACTACAATTCATCTTAAAAAATGCAGTAGTCATTGAAAGTGATGAAACAAGTGATATCATTAACATTGGTTCAACGGTTACTTATAAAAACGATGAGTCAACTGAAAAAGAAACATTCAAAATTGTAGGTAGTGCAGAAGCTAACCCATTTGATAATAAAATTTCAAATGAATCACCTATTGCGCAAGCTTTACTAGGAAAACGTCAAGGCGAATCTGTAAATGTTTCTACTCCAAAAGGAATTATTACAGTATCAATCATTGAAGTTCAATAATGACAGCTGCATTTTTGCAGCTTTTTTTTCGTCAAGATACGAAAAGTTTAAACAACTTAGTGGTAACATAATTGAAAGGTGGTAAAATATATGGCAATTGCGGTTATTGGTGCAATGGAAGAAGAGGTTACTTTATTACGTGAGGCAATGGTTGTTAAGGAAACTAAAACAATTGCTCATGTAGAATTTACAGTTGGGACTTTAAATCATAAAGAGGTTGTTTTATTAAAATCAGGTATCGGGAAAGTTAACGTAGCTGTAGCGACAACACTTTTATTTGAAAATTTCGATATTGAATGTGTGATTAATACAGGTTCTGCAGGTGGAAGACACCCTGAAGCAAATATTGGAGATGTTGTTATTTCTTCTGGTGCGACGTATCATGATGTAGATGTGACTGGATTTGGTTATAAAATGGGACAAGTCCCAGGTTTACCAGCCGTGTTTGAAGCAAATGAAAAACTAATTGAGTTAACAAAAAAAGTGTTATCTAACTCGGGCAAAACACATTGGACGGGTGAAATAGGTACGGGTGACTCATTTATTAATCGTCCTGACCAAGTTGAGAAAATTCAACAAGATTTTGGACATATCATTGCTATTGAGATGGAAGCAGCAGCTGTGGCACAAGTTTGCCACTTGTTTGAAAAGCCATTTATTATTTTACGCGCATTATCAGATATTGCAGGAAAAGAATCGCATATTTCATTTGATGAATTTTTACACGTAGCAGCAAAAGAATCATGTGAAATGGTAACAGAATTAGTGGGATTAATTTAATTTAACTTCTGACAACCGTTGCCTTTTAACAACGGTTGTTTTTTATTAAAAATAAATCATAAACCTATGATTTTTTGAAGTAGTTAGTATAGTTTAGCTCATAATAAGGATGTTAAGAATGGAGGTAATTTTATGATTGTTGTTTTCGGTGGCTCGTTTAATCCGCCAACAATCGCACATTATAAAATTGCAGATTATATTATAAATACATTACATTGTGACCAATTTTACTATTTGCCTGTGGGTGATCAATATCCTAAAAAAGGATTACAATCAGCTAGTGATCGTGTTGCAATGTTAAAAATGGTGGCTAATCGTTTAAATTCATGTGAAATTTGTTTGATTGAAGTAGAAGCAGATAAAGTCTTAACTACTTATGAATCACTATCTATCTTACAAAATCAGTATCCTAATCAAGAAATAGCCTTTGTTTTTGGTGCTGATAATTTAAAGGATTTACCCAAGTGGTCGCAGTCAGATGATTTGATTGATCATTTTAAGCTCATCGTTTTTCGACGTGATCATATTGATGTAGATGAAATTATTTCTTCAATGTATAAAAAGAAGCAATCAAGTTTTATCATACTAGATCAATTTGAGGAAATGGATGTTTCTTCAACGATGTATCGGAACGATGAAACTAAGACGCATCTAGTCTTAACAGAAGTGGATGATTATATTAAGAAGCATCATTTATATGGAAGAGGTGAATAGACGTGTATTATAAAGGATTTTTAAAGGTTGGGACATCGGCACCAAGAACTTATGTGGGTGATCCAATAGCAAATGCGAACGTCATGTTAAAGGCTTTACAAGAAGCGCAAAATAAAAAGCTAGGGTTGTTAGTTTTTCCTGAATTAAGTATCTCGGGGTATACATGCGGCGATTTATTACTTCAAAATTACTTATTAGAGGATGTTAACTTAGCGATTGCCAAATTACTAAAGGAAAACCCATTTGACGGTGTATTTGTTGTTGGTGCGCCAATCAGTATACATCGTAACTTATATAACTGTGCCGTTGTTATTCAAAAAGGTGAGATATTAGGGATTATTCCAAAATATTATTTACCAAATGATAGTGAGTTTTATGAATCACGTTGGTTTAATAGAGGTAATGAAATTGTTAAACATTATGAAACCATTGATTATTTAGGACGTACCGTCCCATTTGGTGATTTAATATTTGAAAATGATCATCATGGTGTAACATTCGGAGTGGAAATTTGTATGGACTTATGGGTCTCATCATCACCAAGTACGCTGATTGCGTTAAACGGTGCAGATGTTATCCTAAATTTATCGACAAGTAATGAATTATTTAAAAAGAGTCGTTATCGTCGAGATTTAGTTAAGATTCAAAGTTCAAAACTTGTCGGTGGTTATGTTTATTGTTCATCAGGTGTGTATGAATCAACGACAGATGGTGTTTACTCAGGTCATTGCATTATTTCTCAAGTGGGTGACATTATTACTGAATCAGATCTATTTAGTCGCGATGAAATAAATATGACGGTTGGCGACATTGATATTTCTAAAATTCAATTCCAACGTCGCAAAGCTACGACGTTTAGAGAAAGTTCAAATGATAATATAGCAGATATCCAACGTGTGGCATTTGACTTATCAGAATGTGAAGCATATGAATTTGAACATGAATTAGACGAGACTCCGTTCGTTCCAAAAGAAGAGCTATCAGAATCATTCTATGAAATGATGAATATTCAAACTGCAGGGCTTGCGAAACGATTAATTCATACACGCGCAGAGACTATATTAATCGGTGTCTCTGGGGGCTTAGATTCGACGCTTGCGTTATTACTTGCAGCTAAAACGTTTGATTTAATTGGTAAGAGTCGAAAAGACATTTTAGCTTATACTATCCGCGGATTCGGAACGTCATCACGTACGAATACAAATGCAAATAACCTAATGAAAATGCTTGGGGTTACCCATCATGATATTGACTTAAAAGAATCTGTTATGTCACATTTTGAGACGATTGGACATGACCCTAACATTGTTGATATTACGTATGAAAATGCGCAGGCACGTGAACGTACAAACATATTAATGAACTTAGCAAATAAGAAAAATGGATTAGTGCTTGGGACAGGGAATATGTCAGAGTTAGCACTGGGCTGGTGTACATATAATGGTGATCACATGTCGATGTATTCAATTAATGGTGGATTACCGAAGACTTTAGTCAAATTTATGGTTAAACAGTTTATGTTACTAGAATGTGAAACATTAACAGAAAGTGATGCAGACGCTAAATTATTACAGCACACCCTAGCTGATATTTTAGATACGCCGATTTCACCAGAATTAATTAATACGACTCAACATACTGAAGAGATTATTGGAAAGTATGATGTGCATGATTTTATTTTGTATCACATGTTAAACAATGGCGATACAGAGGATCGTATTTATTACTTAATGAAAAAAGCATTTGCGAACGAAGTGCCTGAAGATAAACTTTTAGAATACTTAAATATCTTCTTTAGACGCTTCTTCACACAACAATTTAAACGCTCAGCATTACCAGATGGACCAAAAGTTTTAGATATTTCACTATCACCAAGAACCGATTGGCGAATGCCATCAGATGCTGATTACCGCAAACGATTTTAATTATGGGCAATAAAAATAGGGGGATTTCATTATCCCCCCTTATTTTTAATGTTAACTTTTAATAAATTCTCGATATAATTTCATCAGTGCTCGTTTTTCAATTCGAGATACGTAACTTCTAGAAATACCATAAGATTTCGCAATCTCTTGTTGGGTTTCTTCCTCATTATTTTCAAGGCCAAAGCGACGGACAATAATTTCACGTTCACGTTGAGTTAAAACATTTAAATTTTTTTCAACTTTTTCAATGGCCAATTGTTGAATAATTATATCATTTAAATCTTTTTCTTCATCTTTCACAACATCAATGAGGCAAATTTCATTCCCTTCTTTATCATATCCAATGGGATCGTATAAAGAGACATCATTACGCATCTTCTTAGTTGAACGAAACAACATAAGTATTTCATTATCGATACACCGTGCAGCATAGGTGGCTAACTTAGTCCCTTTATCTTTAGAAAAAGAATCAATAGCTTTAATAAGGCCAATGGTCCCGATTGAGATTAAATCTTCCTTATCGTCTGTTTGATTTTGATATTTCTTAACGATATGAGCAACTAATCGTAAGTTATGTTCAATTAATTTTTCTCGTGCATCCTTATCACCTTGAGACATTAAATCGAGATAATGATCTTCTTCCTCAGCCGTTAAGGGATTTGGAAATGCTTGGTTGCTAACTGCTCCAACCATCGGAATGAAGTTTGAAAACAGTGTGACAACAAACTCAAATAAAAACATGAAAGTTCCCCCTTATACATGATTTTAGTAGATTATATGCGAAAGATGTCGTTAATAGACTTAAAACGGACGTTAAAATGTGATAAGATTAAGTGTATTAGTTGAAATTTGCAAATAAAGAAAGAAGAACCAACGGTAAGAAGAAAGAGGTGACCTTGCATGTTTAATCATTTTGTAGCTGATGAATATGTTAAAAATATATTTGAAATTGACTTAGAAAAATTAAAATCACAC
>DNGE01000152.1:2162-6298 GCA_003486705.1 Bacillota bacterium | reverse complement strand
TAAAATCACAAGGTAAAAAAGTGATCTTTACTGATTTAGATAATACGTTAGTAGGTCCAACGGTATCAAAACCGACGCCACAAATACTTGAGTTTTTTAAAAAAGCAACGTCTTTAGGATTTGAAATTCGTATTGTTTCAAATAATAAAAAAGAACGTGTTGCTTTGTTTTCACAAGACTTAGAGGTAACCGCTCATCATCGCGCATTAAAACCATTAACGTTAAAGTTTAGACGAATTCTATCTAACTATAATAAAGCAGAATGTGTCATGATTGGTGATCAATTAATGACGGACGTATTAGTGGCGAAACGATTAGGATTATACACGATTTTAGTTGAGCCCGTTCATTTACAAACAGATGAGTCTTCAACTAAATTCAATCGCAAATTAGAACGCTATGTCGTTTCACAATTAAAGAAGCGAAACTTACCAATCCCGTCTTATTTAAATAAGTAAAGCGTATAGGTTAGTATTTATTACTTGCAACTAACAACATAAAGGAAGTGGTCGAACACTTCCAAACTAGCAATAAAGGAGTACAACTATGGAACAAATGAAATGTATTGGTTGTGGGGCACACATTCAAACACAAGACCCTAAAGAAATTGGGTACACTCCCGCATCAAGTTTAAAGCGAATGGAAGCAACGGAAGAAGCTGTGATTTATTGTCAACGTTGTTTCCGATTAAAACATTATAACGAAGTACAAGATGTGTCTTTAACAAGTGATGATTTCTTAAAAATCTTACAACGTGTTGGAGATGAAGATGCATTAGTTATTAATATTGTCGATATTTTCGATTTCGCTGGAAGTTTCGTACCAGGGATTTCACGTCATATTAATGGAAATGACCTGCTTTTAGTTGGGAATAAAGTAGACTTACTACCAAAGAGTGTTAACCAAACTAAATTAACACATTGGATGCGTCGTTCAATTAAAGAGTATGGGTTAAAGCCATTAGATGTGGCGCTTATTAGTTCAGCAAAAGGTCATGGGATTGATGAACTGATGGAAATGATTGAAAAAAATCGTAAAGGTCGCGATGTGTACATTGTCGGATGTACAAATGTTGGTAAGTCAACGCTTGTAAATCGCATTATTAAGCGATTTACGGAAGAACAACAAGACATTATTACAACGTCTCACTTCCCAGGAACGACACTTGATATTATCGAAATTCCATTAGATGATAACACAGCCATTATTGATACACCGGGTATTATTAATGAACATCAACTAGCACACTATGTCGATAAGAAAACATTAAATGAAATTACCCCTAAAAAAGAGATTAAATCAGGTGTTTATCAATTAAATGAAGCTCAAACATTATTCATCGGTGGACTTGCGCGTATGGACTTTATTGAAGGGCCGCGCACATCATTCATTACCTATTTCGCAAACCAATTACATATCCACCGCACAAAATTAGAAAAAGCGGATCAGTTATGGAAAACGCAAGCAGGACTTGTTTTAAAACCGATTGTCCTTGAAAATAATGAAGCAAAAGAATTAGAAAAACATACCTTCTTTATTAAAAATGAAAAGACTGATATCGTCATTTCAGGTCTTGGTTGGTTTACAATTCAAGGTGAAGGGCAACAAATTGCAATCCACGTTCCAAAAGGTGTTAAAGTCATTGTACGCCCATCATTAATCTAAAAAACTCGAAATGACCGTTTGCTTGGCAATTATAGTGACAGTAATATATGTTATGAATGCTTTAGCAAGTAGATAATCTTTAAACACCCGCAATCCTTATAACTAGGAGCAGCGTGTGATATTATGAATATCTTTTACGGACTTTAACCTTTGAAGATTAAAATCTAATCGTTGCAAATCGCAACTTATAAGAAACGAAACACTTGGCCCAATAAAAAAATCATCCTGCTGATGATTAATCAGACAACATTAGGTCATGTCGATGAGAAATATCTCATTCAATAAAACAAATTAACGTCCAAAATACTAATCATGGATTTAATTTATAAACAAAAAAAACAACACTACTGGACATGCTAATTAATACCATATCCAATCGAGAACAAATTGGATATGGTATTAATTTAAAGGTTTAAAGACCTTTAAAAGATATTAGATTAGACATGCAAATAAGTCAGTAGTGGTGCAACAACTAGAGGAGGCAGTTTATGCTATCAGGTAAACAAAAAAGTTATTTAAGAGGATTAGCACACACAATGCAACCGATTGTTCAAGTCGGAAAAAATGGTGTAAACGAAACATTAGTTAAACAAGTGGATGATATTTTAGAAGCTCGTGAATTATTTAAAATTTCAGTTTTACAAAACTGTTTAGAAGAACCAAAAGATGTGGCAGCTGAACTAGGATTTGAATTAGATGCTGAGATTATTCAAGTGATTGGTAGAACGATTATTATTTATCGTCAATCTAGAAAGAAAAAGAAAATCGAGTTACCAAGATAATGATGGAAATTCAGCAAATTAAACAAAAAGTTGCGCAAGCAATGCCTACAAAGCGTTTTGTACACACAGAAGGTGTGTACGAGACGGCTATTATCTTAGCTAAGCGTTTTGGTGTCGATGAAAAAAAAGCTGCCGTAGCAGCTTTGCTTCATGACGTTGCAAAATATCTACCACACGAAGAAATGAAAGAAATGTTAATCAATCATCATCTATCGTCCTATTTAGATCACAATGAGGCAGTGTGGCACGCCCCTGTAGGCAGTTTAGTGGCTGTAAAAGAATACGGCATCTGTGATCAAGATATTTTAAATGCCATTCAATATCACACCACAGGACGTATGCAAATGTCTGACCTTGAAAAAGTTATCTATTTGGCTGATTATATTGAGCCAAATCGTAAACAACCTGGTGTAGATGAAATCCGTGAGTTGTGTGAGAAATCTTTAGATGTAGCGATGGCAACAACACTGCATCGAACAATTAATTATTTAAATACACAAACGAATCCTGATATTCACCCGGATACGTTAGATGCGTATGAAGACTATAAGAAATATTTATAATGGAGTTGATTTTTTTGGAAAACTTAAAAAAAGTAGTTAAAATTTTAGATGATAAACATGCAGCTGATATTGTTGTATTAGACATGAAAAATTATTCACCAATTTATGATTATATGATCATTACAACAGCTAAAAACGACCGTTTAGCAGCTGGTATCGTAAAAGAAATTAAAGACGTGGCAGAGGAACTTGGATTAAACCTAAAGCGCGTTGAAGGTACACAACATTATCAATGGGTACTAGCAGATTTAAGCCAAATCGTGATTCATGTCTTCACAGAAGAAACACGTTTAGAATATAACTTAGAAAAATTATGGCGTGACGTTCCTCGTGTTGATGCTGAGGAGTTGTTAAAATAATGGCTTATGAAGCATTTTCTTATTACTATGATGTCTTAATGCAAGATGTTCCTTATCAAAAATGGATTGCGAAAACAAAGCAGTACTTGCCTGTTGGAAGCACTATTTTAGATGTTGGTTGTGGAACGGGAACCATTTCGATCTTATTAGCAAAAGAAGGCTATGACGTTACAGGTGTTGATTTATCAGAAGATATGTTAGCAATCGCCAATCAAAAAACAATGGATGCTAAAGTTGGGATTCATTATGTGCAACAAGATATGTGTAAATTAGAAGGATTCTCAGAATTTGACGGTGCTGTGATTTATGTGGATTCGTTAAATTATCTACGTAAGGATACAGATGTTTATCGCACCTTCAAGCACTTATATCAAAGTTTAAAAGAAGGTGGCATCTTATTATTTGATGTTCATTCATTGTATAAGATGACAGATATCTTTCAAGATTATTTATACGTGGATACCGATCCCGAGTTAACGTATATCTGGCATGTTTTTGAAGGGAAATACCCATACAGTATTGAGCATGACTTAACATTCTTTAAACGTAACGGCGAAGCGTACGAACGTTTCGAAGAAACGCATTATCAACGTACGTTTGCAGTCGAAGAATATACGCAAATGTTAGAAGATGCTGGATTCAAAATTTTAGAAATTTCAGCTGATTTCTTAGATGAAGCGCCAAGTGAACATTCAGAGCGTATTATTTTTGTCGCACAAAAATAACTCTCTTAACCATTAAATCCCTAGTTTTCTAGGGATTTTTTT
>DNGE01000152.1:0-1939 GCA_003486705.1 Bacillota bacterium | reverse complement strand
TATCATGTTAAAAATGGGGGTAAAGTGATGATTAAGAATCAGTGGTACGTTGTTTTAGAATCAAAAGAGGTGAGGCCGAATAGGCCGTTAGGTGTAACGAGATTAAATGAAAAGTTAGTGTTTTGGCGTGATGAATTAGGGAAGGTGCATTGTATTAAAGATAAATGTGTCCATCGAGGGGTTTCGTTATGTACTGGAAAAGTGGTCAATGGTCATATTGCTTGCCCATTTCATATGTTTGAGTGGGATGGTTCAGGTAAATGTGTAAACATTCCGGCGAATGGGAAACATGCGGTAATATCTAAAGCCTTTACTGCCAAAAGCTATGCTGTAAAAGAAGCCTATGGTTATATCTGGATGTTTTATGGTGAAGCAGCCGATGCAACAGATAGACTTCCTTATTTTGAAGAACTATCGACGTTTGGACACCATACGGTGACACAACATTGGAAGGCACATTATTCAAGAGTCATTGAAAATCAATTAGATGTCGTACACGTTCCATTTGTGCATAAATCTACGATTGGTCGTGGAAATAAAACATTAGTTAATGGGCCCGTGACAACGGTAGACGAAGAGACATTAACGGTTAAAGTCTTTAATACTTTGGATGAAGGACAGCCACCAAAGAAAGAATCAGAATTAAAAAATATTGAGAAAAAATCACAGCTTATGTTTCGCTTTCCTGCTATTTGGCAAAATTATATCTCAGAAAAGATTAGAGTCACTATTGCCTTTGTTCCAATTGATGAAGAAAACACCTTGTTATATTTAAGATTTAACCAAAACATAATAAAGTCTAAGGTGCTGAGTTACTTGTTTTGCCGTTTAGGATCAATTATGAATGATAAAATAGCGAAAGAAGATCAAGTCGTTGTTGAAACACAACTTCCCAAAGTGTCGAGTAATAAACTAGGAGAAAAACTAATTCCTGGAGATGGTCCTATTATTAAATACAGACACATCAGAGAAAAACTGAAAAGTGATGAACCAAAATCTATTTAATTTATCATTATGTTGAATAAACAAAGAAGTAAACTAAGAAGAATTCCCTGCCAAGGTAATAACATCTATTAAAAAGAAATACGCCTCGTAATACGGTGTATTTCTTTTTTACTGTTTGAACGTATTGATTTATTCGGCTCTATTAGACTTTTGTGTTGGTAAGGGTATAGTCGCTCAAATTTGTGGTACACTATAAACAAACAAAGGTTCGAGGTGATAGCTATGACAACTGCAACATTTACCGACTTTAAAGCAGCGATAGATTTACTTTCAGGAGACGATAAAAAAGTCACATTATAGTTAATAATGAATTACATAAGCGAGGCCTTGGATTTAAGCCCATTCAATATGAAGTCTTTTCGTGAATCTCGCTTTTCCCATGGGAGCAATTGTCCTTATTGTAAAGGAGTTCATATTATTAATTATGGGAAAAAGAACGACCAACAACGCTATAAGTGTAAAGATTGCGATAGAACTTCTATGGACTGTACTAAATCTATTTTCGCTAACACACATATTTCACTCGTAAAATGGATGCGTTTCGTGGAATGTATGGTTGCAGGTTTTAGTGTTCGTAAATGTGCCGAAATTGTTGGAGTGTGTGTCAAGACCTCTTTTTATATGCGACACCGTATCTTAGATGCCATTCGATTATTTTTAGGAGTTGGTCATGTAGAGGGTGTTGTTGAAATGGTTGAGACGTTCTTTGCCGAATCTTTTAAAGGAAACCATCGTAAAAGCGGGTTCTCCATGTCAAGAAAACCCCATAAACGAGGAAAATAAATTAAGAAACGAGGGATTCATCCTGAGCATATTTGTGTGGCTACAGCCATCGACAGAAATGGAAATCTTGTTATCGAATTGTTGTGCAAAGGGAGAATGACGACAGACGATGTAACAAGGTTATTTGAACATCGCTTAGATAAAGATTCAA
>DNGE01000049.1:5908-17515 GCA_003486705.1 Bacillota bacterium | reverse complement strand
TTTTGTTTCATATAGTTTTAAAAAAGTTAATAAGCGATAATCAATCATAAACCCTCCATCTATAAAAAGTTCTTATAGTTATATAATTTTGTATAAATTGATTTTATACTTAATGCATGATATTGTAAATAATGTATAAAAAATATCTTTAAAAGGTGTTCATGTTATTGGAGGGATTTTCTTGAAAAACGTATTACCGGGGTTATTGTTAGCAACTGTTATCGCAATGGTTGCAACATATGTAAATCAATATGTTCATGTTATTGGAGCTTCTGTTTTTGCCTTATTTATCGGAATGGCTATTCACTTCTTTATGGGGGAGCAATCGACACTAAAACCAGGGATTACCTTTAGTTCAAAATCATTATTAAAATTAGCAATTATCTTACTTGGTACAAGTTTAAGTATGAGTCAAATCATCGAAGTCGGTAAGTTTTCATTAATCGTCATGGTCTTTACCTTAGCCGCTGCGTTTGGATTTGGTTATTTATTTGGAAAACTATTTAAAATGGATTGGAAATTAAGTTCATTAATTTCAGCTGGAACTGGAATTTGCGGTGGAACAGCGATCGCGACGTTATCACAAGTTATAGATGCTGATGATTCACATGTTGCTTACGCCATTTCTGCAACCTTTATTTTTGATGTGTTAATGGTTATTGCATTCCCTATAATGGGCGCTTACTTAGGTCTTTCAGATATGGCATTTGGGTTATGGGCAGGGACTGCAATAAATGACACATCAAGCGTAGTCGCTGCCGGTTATACATTTAGTCATGCAGCGGGAGACTTTGCAACCATTGTTAAGTTGACTCGTACCTTATCGATTATCCCAATCGTCCTTGCGTTCTCTTATTTAAATGAACGCTTAAAAATGAAACAAAAGATTGAAGCGTCTTTAGAAGAACAGCAACCAACAAAAGTGAACATCAAAAAAATCTTCCCTTGGTTTATCTTAATGTTCTTAGGCGCTGCATTATTAAATAGCATCGGCGTGATCCCTGCTAGCGTTAGCCAAGCACTATCTCAAGCTTCTAAATTCTTTATGGTTATTGCATTAGCTGCCATTGGATTAAAAACAAACATTAAAGATGTTACAAAATCAGGGGTCGCGCCAATGTTACACGGATTTATTATTTCATTCATTGTCGTCATCATCTCATTAGCTGTTCAAGTCTTCCTTGGACAAGTTTAAGACCCACACAAAAAGCTAGTTGAAGTTTATCAACTAGCTTTTTTCTTATTCTAAAATTCAGTTAGCAATACATTTACATTCAAACCGTCATCTTTATAATTTCCCCACTCAATCCACTTTGTATGTTGCGTTTGTCCGATTCGATTTAAATAACGGCCACACTCATCAACTAAAAGACTGATCCCCACATTCGTCTTCTTATCGTGAACGAGACGCTCAAGCTCTGAAATATCTTCCACCACATCCATCGGCTTCACACGTGGCAATTGATAATCACAAATGTCATGTCGATATTTTGAAGGTTCATATTTTATTTTAATCATCACTTCAACTGCTTCTTTATTACCCAGCACATCCTTGTAATTTAAACCACGTGACACTATCATTAACGTATGGCCATTATTTCGACGATGACCTTTTTCTAATGGATAGTCTTGAAAAACCTCGTACGGCAAATCTAATACCTCAATCAACTCCGTCATTTTTCGTTGAATCATCCATGCAATATCACGGTCTACCATAAATTGATAATCAACATATTTAATTCGAATATCTTCTAGTGCTTGATAAAATACGTCCTTTACCCCAATCATCTTCATATTCTCCCTTATGTATAGATTCTTATAATTCATCGTATTCAAAAAAGAAGTAATATATTTCACTTATCCATTTTATTTTGCTATGTTTTAAGATTGAACCGTTTCTATTATGCCAAGTAATTTAACTATTTAGTTCACAAAAAAATTAAGGTATTATAACGCAAAGTATTCTTGAAATACACGTAAAAATCTCGTATGATAATTGAGGACTTTTTTTACTTTTACATCATGACCTGATTTTACTAGATGACAGGGGTCCGATATTAAATTTATTTATAAGAATAAGGTGAAGACATGAAACAAAGAGAGGAATTACTAGACTTTATTAAAGGGTTAGCCATTATTTCTGTTATCTTGATTCATAATTTAAAGGACCCGGTGCTCGAAGATGCGTACTATTGGTATTACATCGGGCAGGCGGTTCCTTTATTTATGTTAGTATCAGGCTATTTAGGATATAAAAAATATACACAATCAAATCAACTGCTTGTTTCACAGCGTGTTTTTCTTAAAACATTAAAATCTATTTTTATTCCTTTTGTATTTATTACAGTCTTACAACTAATCGGACGACTATATTTAGGCACCTTTAATTTTGAATCATTTATCGAGCTTGGGGGGATGGGACCCGGTAGTTATTATCCTTGGATTTTTATACAAGCGATTATCATCATGCCTGCCATTGTCTATTTAAGCGATCGGTATGCTAAAACGTGGCAAAGTGCTTCAATCATCGTTGGGATTTCAATTTTATTAAATGTCATACTCACCATTTTGGATATTCCAAAAGATTTATATCGTCTTCTTGTTGTTAGATACATCGTTTATTTATATTTAGGGTGTTTGTGGCGCAAAAATGGGTTGCGATGGTCATTTACTTGGGTTATTTTGATTGGTCTGAGCGCCCTATTTGCATGGCTTCAAATTTATGAGCATGTTAATTTTACCCCGCTAATCTTTAATTCGTGGCGGACGTATTCTTGGCTAACCGCGTGTTACACGGTCGGTCTTGTCCTTTTTATCAAATTCTTATACCGTCTATTAAAGCCGTATAACGTTACAAGTATGATTTGTTTTTTAGGAACACACTCCTATTATATTTTCTTATCTCAACTTCTTCTTTTTTCTCTTTTTAAACGAAGTTATTTAGACTTTATTACGATTCCCGTTATAAAGGATATGGCTTATGTGCTATTAACATTAATGCTTTCACTTGCTCCGCTTTATGTTAATTGGTTGAGAAAGAAACGTGAAGATTTAGCCTAACTCCCCCATTAGTTAGGATTGGGCACCAAGCGAGTGATCCTTGTGTTTGTGCCATACAATCTTAACTTTGTTAAACACTAACGTATTACATGACCTACTAAGTTTTCAAGATATAGCACAGTGTTGATTAAATAAGCTATCTATTACCGTTTTGGTCTATTTACGAACTACTTTGTTCTAATTTTCTCTAACTTCAGTTACTTCGTAAATAGCCACCGATAAAAAGGGCTGGATCAAAATTAACCTTGATCCAGCCCTTTTAGTTAGTCAGAAATAACTTTATCTATCCTCATGTTTAAGCCACCTAGTTCTAAAACAATAGTACTAGGTGGCTTTGTTGTCATGCATTGTATGCTGTAAAAATTAACCCAATTGCTATTATACGCATTACTTCATCTAGTGCATTTTAAACTAATCCCGTCTGAACATTATTTTTCATAAAGAATACGATTTAGAATATTTATTGCTTAGTCTGTTACGGTTATTTTTAAATCTTTAAAGAATGCCTCAGTTCCGATATCAACAAATAGACCTACCGCACCTAAGTGATGAGCTCCATGTTTCATATCATTTACGATAAGTACAGGTTCTATATTATCATTAATATAAAAGGCTGCGTGGCTTCCTTCGATAACGGCTCTAAGATTAATCCATTCATTTAGTCCGATATTGGCTGGCGATTCATATCCTGTTATGTCGTTATCTCTAAAATACGCGAACGTATAAGTTGGATATGAAAAATATTGACAAGCACGAGACTTTCTAATTGGATCATCTGTTCTACCGTTTGTAGGTCTTACGTAAAAAGATTCAAATTTTGTATTATCCTCATTGATT
This sequence comes from Bacillota bacterium, assembly GCA_003486705.1. Classification (GTDB taxonomy): domain Bacteria; phylum Bacillota_I; class Bacilli_A; order MOL361; family Turicibacteraceae; genus Turicibacter. The sequence continues at coordinate 13,618 of DNGE01000049.1, read as the reverse complement.
CTATACGCAATTCCTATGAACCCTCTTGCAAAGTCAGGCGCATCTGGTAAAAGACGACTCAACATTTTGACTTCAATCGTACCGTTTTGAAAAGACGAATCAACTAATTTCACATATGTATTTTCATCAAACTCCATAATCTTTTCTGCTTTAACAACTCTTAACACTTTTTCTCCATCTAATTCCACACTTTCAATTGCAGTATGGACTGCATTTAGATTTTCCATTTTTAACTCAATGTACGGATCCATATTTACATCCCCTCTCTCGATATTATGATAAGAAATCAAAAACTCATCTTAGGCTCACTGGGATAATAGTCGGCTTTCATCATGGTATATTTTTTTAACAAACTCAATAAACATCTGATGTTTTTAATACATGGATTCCCCTTAAACCCATCTACCTCATCTCACCAACTATCTATTGGCCTTCTCGGATATAACCATCGTGAACTTAATTTTATTATATATTATTTTCAATCATTTTCCAATAGAAAGAGCTTTCAAATTTTTCACTAATACTTCTTGTAATCTAGGCTGCAATCCCTTTACAGTTCATGAAAGTTTAAACACCTACCTACTTATTACACAAAGTTATTCTCACTTTTTCAGAACTAAACTAAATGTCTTATATAAAAAAACATCATGATAAAAGGAAGATGACTCTCATAAGAAGCCATCTTCCTCAATCTACTTGTGTACTAATATGAAGTTACCTACCGATAAGCCTCCGGCTGCTTCTCTAAGAAAAACGCCATAAATACAATACCGCAACACGCCGCCACAAGCACGGCTAAGCTGCCTCCCATTTGAGAGATAGCAATAGCAATATATGCCCAAATCCAAACAGCTAAATATGGAATATCATTGTTAATATTACGATGTGCAACAGCGATAAACGCACCGAAAACGAGAATACAGCACGCAAAAAACACCTCTGACAAGCCAAATAATCCTGAATAGCCTAAAGTCTTTAAAACAATCGAAATATCAACAATAAGCGCAACCGATATCCAACCAAAATAGATTGAAAATGGCAATTTAAAATACTTTAACTCCTTTAATACGGATTCATTCTTATCAAATTTCAACCGTCTAAACTCATGTTGGATTGTGATGTAAATAAACGCTAACGTCAAGAATGACAAACCAATCATAAACGGTGCATACACTTGCGGTACAAATAACGATAATGCCGTTAACACCATATTGATTGCAAAGAAGCGACTCACACGCTCATACACACGCCATCCTTGATCAGAAACCTTAAACTGAAACAACAACCAAAGCGCAATTAACACATAAATTATGAACCAAATGAAAAACGCGTAGGACGCAGGCATAATTAAAGGTGGTTCTGTTGTCCCTATAAACACTTGACTTGCATTAACACTAAAATTCGCCCAAATAAAAAAGACAAAACTTGCAATATTGATCAAACTTAGTACAATTTTTTTCATCATATCCCTCCTTCATTCCTATTACTACATCCTATGAAAGAAACACAAATAATCGAACAATTTTTTTGTTAAATTTTTGATAAGATTTTCATATTTAACTTCTTGCAAAACTTTACATCTTTAACCACTGCATAATTAGAAAAAAAGAAGCCATAAACAAATTAGATGCTTGTTTAGAACTTCTTTTCATATTCATTCAATCATATTGCTTATGCTACATTCTTTCTTTATTTCCATCAAACTTAGAAGTTGAGACTTTTTCAACGTCTAATTGATCCACTAGATGTTTAATATACATGTGGTAAATACATCCTATTGCACCGACAAGAAATAATAGCCAACTAAAGGTAAAGAAAATAGTTAATCCAGAATCTTTCAAAAATCCAAGTACGCCGTAACCTGTATTAATGGCTGAAGCACAAATGATACCTACTATACCAATCCAACCCATTAGCATTAATAATCCGTTCCATATTAATTTTTTCAATTGACCCACCTTCCTTTCTCAAACTTCTTGTTTAATTATATGACAACGTATGACTTATCATGACAATTCAAAACCTTGAAGTGTTTGATTTAATCTTCCCGTTAGCTCTGCCAATAAAACACCATAATTTGTAACCGCAATTCCTCATTCCTGAGAAATGTGGAGGGCATTCTTTTTATTATATCCCGTATGTCCTTTGGTTGACGTAAAAGGCAGTATCTTAAAAGTTTAATCCTTTTCTTAACATAGCTTTTCAAATTAGATCATTCATATATTTTTAACTCTTGCAACCGCATTTTGTCGAACCATCATCCATACAAAATAGAAAATGTATAATAATTTATTGTATGTCCATACTAGTAAGTTATACTTATAAATTAGTTTTCGTCTTATTTAGTTATTTTTGAAATGTTTGGATTACTTTTGAATAATTCTTGCTCAATCTTCTATAATACACCTGTTAGAAGCAAGGAGGAAATAACATGAAACAAACCAAAGAACAATATGTTTTAAGTTTAGAAGAAACCTTAAACGAAGCAAAAAAAGAATTAAATATAAAAGAACAAGAACTAGACTGGATTACGACACAACGCTATTTAAAAAACACCATCTCACCTGAAATGTTTGAGCGTATGAACTTATCAATCTCACAAAAAATCGCATTAATTAGAGGATTAATTAACCACGCACAGCGTGAACTTGATCTTTACCAACAAGCCTAGACCTTATAATATAAACATTCCCTATTATAATTCATAACATTAAATATTACGGTAAAAGGCTCTACTAGAACTAGTAGAGCCTTTTACCGTTTACGTTGCATGATTCACCCACTGATCGCGCGTTTATGTTTCATGCTTAAATGTGAGCTATTACAAAAATTCTTTACTAATAATAAAAATGAAATCAATCCAGACCTAATTTATGAAAAATAAGACTTACCTAAAGCTTTATCTCTATCCAAATATTCTCATTTATTACACTACTTAAATAAATGAAAATGACATATGTATACCTAAAAAACTAAAGGTAAGTCTCATGTTTTCACCTAGACCGCATAGAAAAAAGAACATTTGTTCTTATTTTATCGTATTATTAATATTTTTTAGGAAACAATAAAACAGATGTACGTTTTTCACTCAATATTAATCTTCATCAATCTTTATCTTTTGATGACTGAGTTACTCTATTTAATCTTACCTATCAAACCGAAGTTCACCCTATTATGCCGGATTCATCGTATGCTATAATAGGATTAACTGACGGATAAACTTTTCCGGAGGTGCCCCATGAGAAAAAAGCATGATTTTGATTCAGCATGGAAGACAATTCTAGAAGCCTTTGAAGAGGAACTAGTGGAACTCTTATACCCAGAGATTTATTCAAAAATTGATTGGAATCTTCAAAGTGAATCGTTGGATAATGAATTATTAGAAATTCAAAAAGAAATCTTTAATCAAGAAGATGCAGAAAAAATAATATCTGACAAAATCATTAAGGTCACCCTTAAAGATAATGACAGTAAAATATTATTTATTCATGTTGAAGTCCAAAGTTATAGCAGCACTGATTCTGTATTTGGAGAAAGAATGTTTAGGTATTTCTATCGCATCTGGGATAAATTTAGATACAAATATCAAGATCATTCTGATATTGTCGGTTCCGCTATATACACCTATAAAGGGTTAGCGGGAAAAGATAGAAAATACAGTTATAAGCTAGCTGATTTAGAAGATGATATCTTAACTTATGAATTTAGAACCATTGATGTTGAAACATTTGATTTAAACCATATGAATGAACATAATCCCCTAAAATTAGTGTTCAAAATTGCTAAAAGATTATTATCTACACGTGCTGATGATAAAGAGATATTTTTAGCAAAAGTTGAATTATTTAATGAATTAGTTAATTATAATAAAGTAAAAACAATGGAACAAAGAAAGGCATTAACTTATTTCTTAGAATATTTATTTTTAATTCAAGATGATAATTTAGCCGAAAAATTTAAAGAATTAAAAGATTATACAGGAGGAACTATTATCATGAGTATTGACGAAATTAGAGAAAAGTATTTAAAAGAAGAGGGACGTCTTGAAGGAAAAACAGAAGGCATTATTCAAATTGCAAAAGTCATGTTAGAAGATAATGAACCCGTAGATAAAATTATTCGCTATACAAATCTTAGCCACGAAGACCTTCTAAAGCTAAAACAAGAATTACCGAAGAACTAAAATGTATCTAAGAATAATCTAAAACAATGTCAGCTTAATGACAACTGAGTAATGAAAAACTATACATGATAATTGCTTTTAGTTTTCATCCCCATAAAAAAACCTCCTACAGCACCTAGTTGGGATTAGCTAGAGGAGGTTTTTAAATGTAAAAATGGTTAAAACTATCGTGGTAAAAAAGCTCTAAATTTAATCAAATTTTATAATCATGCTAAAGTCCCGTTCATACCTTACAAGTTATTGAAACCTTTACGACTTTATATTTTAACTTAGCCCAATAAACAACGGCATAAATACCATAGTTAAAAATTAACCCCATGTAGACCCCTGCTAAGCCATACTTTCTAGTTAATAACACGAACCAACTAATAGAGGCTAGACTTATGCAACAGGAAATGGTTAATACAAATTTTTCATGACCAATTCCTTGTAAATAGCTTTTGTATAGTTGATTAAAACTGTTAAATAGTTGGGCAATCACACTCGTAATCTCACTTATTAAACTCCCACTTAATAAAGCGAGTTCTCCCCCTTTTGAAATTCCACAAACGCCAATCTTCTCATAACCTTCTTTTTGAAGTTGCAAAGCTGCTTGCTCAATCGAGTCAATTGGGACGTTTATCATCTCAAGTGGCAACCCCGAAATATTCCAATAACAAACCGCTACACATGTAATCCCAATCCCACTATAATACTCTGCTAATCGAGAAGCAAATTTAAAAGAACCATCCCGCCCCGTAAAAGCAATCATGACTTTATTTGGATATTTATTATGAACCGGTACAAACTTCTTCCCATAAAACCCATGTTCATCAAGGGTATATAGCCCCATATTCGCCCTCCTTATCCATATTAAAATATTATATGTATCTTGAAGTCGTGAATTTCACAAGCTACACTTGACACGCCACTAATCTACTACTGTTAGCTCCCTAATCCCAAAAATAAAACACTGCACAAGTTACGTAAGTCCTCTGTAACTAACAAAAAAACACGATCTTCTTATCGTGCTAAAAACTTATTAAGGGCTATACAGTTTTACTTAGGTGCATACTTTGTTCGTCCCTCTTTATTTATTTTTTTGATAGTATACTTCTTATTAAAATTTTCAATCAACCTTAACCAACTAGCAGGCTAAAGTTTTACGGTTACGAACGACTGAATCTCACTTAAAAGTTTAATTCAATCGTATAAAAACCCGTCCCCTTATATTTAGTTATTGTATGGTGAATAACTTGTCTATATATCATACGAAGACAGCATATGAAAAATGTATAATTTTTACATTTGTTATGTTATGTGGTAAAATTTACATAAACAAAACAATAAGGAGGGCTATTTATGACTAACCATGTGACACCTAAATTCGTTTTCACTGGCGACTCTATTACAAACTACTGGGATATTCAAAACGCGCTTAACATTCCCGCTTCATTATTTAAAAATACTGGTATTCCTGGTCATACCACAAAGAATCTCCTGAATCGTTTTAATAAAGACGTGTTAGCACATCAACCAGAACATGTGGTCCTCTTGATCGGCGTCAACGATATGTGGCCACTCGAACATAGTCCCTACTATCGTGGAAAGATTTTATCAGAAGCGGTCATTAAATCAAAACTCCTGGCTCAGTACGAGTTATTAATTAAGAGGTGCCTTGAGATAAATCAATCGCTTATTATTTGTTCTATCTTACCAACAGATTTAGATTTTAGTTCATTCAATACTGAACGGAACCAATTAATTTGCGACGTGAATGAGCAATTAAAAACATGGTGTAAGAAACATAAACTGATTTATGTCGATTATCATCAGGCATTAGTCAGTGAAGATGGCTTAACGATGAGACCCGGCTTAACCGTCGATGGTCTTCACTTAAACTCAAAAGGTTATGATATCTTTACCACCGTGTTAAGGGAAACGTTAGAAAAACATCACATATCACTAACATAAAGGGGTGCCACTTTGATTCAAAAATATTTACCTTTAGGACTTGTCATAATCGCAAGTATTAGCATGTTTTGTTATTGGCAAAACAACAGTATCGTCGTTTCAAGAAGTGATCTGCTGTGCTCAAATCTACCAGAGTCGTTTCATGATTTTAACATTGTCCAAATTTCCGACCTCCATAACAAGCGATTTGGACCCCAATTAATTGAACATATTATCGCTTTAGAGCCTGATATCATCGTCATTACGGGGGACTTGATTGACAGACGACGATTTGATTTAGACAGTGCTTTGGCGTTTATTGAAGAAGCTGCTGATATTGCTCCAATCTATTACGTGTCGGGCAATCACGAAGCATGGTCTGGTAAATTTGAGCAGATTAAACAACAATTACTTGCCTATGGGGTGCACGTGTTAGACGACGAGTTTGTTACAATTTTAGAACACGATGCGTCCATCACCCTATACGGGTTAAGTGATCCCGCCTTTTTAACGTCAAGCTATATTGATGGCACGAACCTTTCTAACGTGATTGAGCACTTGGAAAATTGGTCTGATGATGAGGGATTCAAAATCTTGTTATCGCATCGTCCGGAGTTTTTTGACTTATATGTAGACCATCACATGGACCTTGTCTTTACAGGACATGCCCACGGCGGCCAAATCCGCCTGCCGTTTGTCGGGGGGCTCATCGCTCCTAATCAAGGGTGGTTCCCCAAGGTGACAAGCGGGGCGTTTACCGATGGTGAAACGACCATGTATGTCAGTCGCGGACTTGGAAACAGTGCGTTTCCACTTCGTCTCTTTAACCGACCCGAAATTGTGTCGGTAACACTTAAGACAAAAGAATAGTTACACGAGGGGATTTCACGATAAACTGTATCCAACTGTGTATTGGAACAGCACACGTATCTTGGAAAAACTAGAGCTATTTCATATCTTTTACGTTAAACGACTTAACCACATGGTTGGAAGTATTTTCATTAAGCAAAATACCCCAAGTCAACTCGAAGTGTATGGCTTAGCCGTACACCCCAGCTATGAAGCAGAAGAACTTGAATTTAAACTACTTTCGCATGCCCTTCAACACATCGTAACACCAGAAACGAAAGAAGTCTTATTTTTTGTAGACGAAGGAATAGACGCTGAGTATAAAGCCGCACTCAAAACAGGATTCAAACAAGTAGATACTTATCGTTCATCTAAACTAGATATCTAATAAAAAGGTTAGAAACAAGGATTCATCCTCGTTTCTAACCTTTTTTCATAAATATGATATGCGTTTCATAACATATAGAGACACAAAATAGGAGGTAATCACATGTTATTATTCCCGAAAAATAATTTTTTTCAAATTCGTAAAGCTTACGTTGAACCCGGACAAATCGTACAATGTTCAAACTGCTATGACTACTTACCGGCAGGATCTGATTACGATTCTTCAAATCCCTTATGCAGTAGATGTTATTGGATTTAGTCTCATGAAAGCAGGTTGGAAGCTAAGGACAGAGCACCTTATTTTCTAGCCTTTTTTTAATTATATTCAAATCTCTTTAAATTCTCTTATCATTTTTCTG
>DNGE01000049.1:3138-5711 GCA_003486705.1 Bacillota bacterium | reverse complement strand
TTTATCGCTTCAACCGATTTTATTAACGCATCTTTTGTCTTGACCTCAATTAAACAACTCGCATTGTTTTTTAGGGCAATGTCAAGGTATGGTTTTAAATCAATAGCTCCTGTAAAAAATGGGAGATGATCTTGTGTATGAGTTGCATCGTGAAGATGAAAATGTGAAATTTGATTAACATGTTGCAAGATAAACCCTTCATCACAAAGCTGATGAATTTTGTTATGCCCGATATCAAAGGTTAAATGAATGTACGGAGATGCTATTAACATTTCAACTGCTTCACAAATATGCTGTCGATTATATAAGCCCGTGTTTTCTATAACTAATTCGATGTTTGAATCTTTTAGCATGTGGTTCAAGTTGTTAAGATTGTTTTTGATATGTCTTAAGTATTCTACTTTATGTTTTCGATAAACTTCGATTTTTTCTGTTGGCAATGTAAAATGAATACCTTTATTCATATGAAGATTTAGTTTATCTATTCCAACATCTCGTGCCAGTTTCAAGCTATCTTGAATGATGTTTAGATACGCTAAATTGATGTGCGTGTTAAAATGACCCAAATCAATTTCTTCATGTAGATGTGCTGTTAAGCCGATGTTGTATTTATCTTTAAGTGCTTTTAGCTCACCTACATTTAATTGATTGGGCTGCATGTGTGGTAAGTTAAAGTTTAACTCTAAAAAATTCAGTTCTAACTCATGACAGAGTCTAAAATTTTCTTCTAATGATTCCAATTCTATGAGTTGTGGCATTCCAAATTTAATTTTATTCATACGCTTTATCCCCTTTTATCACATAATCCGCCTTCTCCTCAGGGTTCTGGCTTTCAAAATAACTCGCTTCATCCTCCATCCAAGCTAACCAAAACGACACTTTATCTTCCCCATCACGCTCAATTCCTCGAATCAATCGTTGCGTATCATTCGTCTTTACAAAGATAGTGAGATCATAATACTGACTTAACGCCTCACACATAGAATAACACCCTTCAATCACAATAAGACCACTAGGAATAACCTCATGGCATTCTACTAAGTTATCAAGTTCCCAGTCATAGCGTTCATAACGAGCTATTTTTTTGTTAATGAGTGGTTCAAGCACTTGTACTTTTAAGCGCGACACATCATAATCAGAAGCAATTGACTTTACAATCGGCCGTTTTAAACGCGGTAAATAAAAATCATCCATATGAACGACGGAACAGGCCAAAAACTTGGTATTTAAAACATTCGCGAGCGTCGTTTTACCAGCTCCACCCCCGCCATCAATAGCAACGAGACAAAACGGCTTCACATGTAAAATTTGTTCAATATGCTGTACAATATTTTTTATCATTTTACTAACCCCCACTTAATTATTACTTTCCTATTTAACGTTTGAACACATCAACCTAAAATCTTCCTTTGTATACGACACGTTGCTACTATTATATACATGTACCTTCAAAAAAAGAAGAAGTGATTGCGTCCATTGATCGCAATCACTTCTTCTCGCTTATTTAGATAATCTCGCTACGACTTGTTCCATCGTTGGAATCGCTGGAATCGCACCATATTGCTCACATGTCATTGCACCCACCACATTTGCAAATTCAATGATTTGATTCATAGGCTTGATCTCATCATTTGCTAATCCAAATAATACGCCACCAACAAACGCATCACCTGCTCCTGTTGAATCTTTTTGTTCAATAGCTATGGATTTAACAATTGTTGTTTCACCATTTTGCATCAACATGGTTCCTTCTTTACCTAATGTTATCGCAATAGTCTTTAACTCTAGTGCTTTTAATGCTGCAACGGCTTCATCAAAGCAAGTTGTTTTTGTTAACAACATGGCTTCTTCATCACTTAATTTGATGAAGTCAGCTTCTTTCATAAAATGCTGACAATGTTGAATATAGTCTTCTAATTGTGCTTTAGAGATTAATACGTCGCGATAATTTGGATCAAAAGAAATGACAGCCTTACAAGACTTGGCTTGTGCTAAAACATTGTAGTATGTCTCCATTAATTTTCCACCTAAAAATGCTGTTGCTGACCCAAAATGAACGATTGTATCTGTATCAACTAATAAATCTGCTACTGCTACTTCATAGGCTTCATCGCTTCCACGGTAAAATTCAAAACTTCTCTCACCTGATGGATCAATTGAAACTAGGGCTAACGTCGTTTTTCCATCTACTTTTGTAAACGTGGTATTAACGCCATTTTCGTCTAAGACTTTTTTAAGGAAGTTTCCAAATTTATCTTGGCCGACTTGACCTAAGAAATAGGCATCTCCTCCTAATTTACTAACGGCGACCCCCACATTTGCTGGTGCTCCTCCCGGTTTTTTTAAGTAAGAATCACCATTTGTTGAAACTAAATCAATCAATAATTCACCAATACAATATACTTTCTTCATGCTTGTCCCCCTACATTAAATACCTTTTTTATGTATTATTTTACTAGTATATTTTACCATGGTCAATGTGAATATCTCAATACTTATTCGCTACACTCAAAAAAAGGCTGAAAAATAAAATTGAAGATATGGGGGATAAAATGGTTCTTTCTCAACTTTGG
>DNGE01000049.1:0-2958 GCA_003486705.1 Bacillota bacterium | reverse complement strand
AACTTTGGGTATGGGGTTTCCGACTTTAGTGGTATTTGGATTATCGGCCATTCCCCACTAATTTAGGAAATAAAGCGGTGCGGGAACCCCATTCCTAATTCAGATCCTGCTACCATGTCATTTGTGTACATTCAAGCAATCCTAGTAGTTTAAGACAGCATCAAATCATGATTATCATACATATTTAAATATCGTCCTTTGATTTAGGGCTTGTGATGTATATAAATCTTTTTTTGTGAAACGACTACTTACAAAATCGCATCATAATAAACAAAAAACAAAAAAACTCGTAGAAGCTACACACAAATACTGGTGTATTTCCTACGATTTTTATAGTACCAAATGAAGATGAAAATCTAAAAGGTTTCATCTTCATTTTTTGTAAATACCCAAACATGAGAAAGAGCCAAAAACGGTGTTGTAGCTTTTTGCTTTATTATACTAATTAAATTTTAAGCTATTACCTTTTACAAATGCATCATCATATCATAATAGATGAATTGTTGGATTAATCATCCTCAAATATTTCACACCATCAGTTGCTATCACTATTATCGCTCTAAAATACAAGCATATCGGACGCCATTAATTTGTCCAAAACAATTTCCACAAGAGACGCATCTAGCTCTTTGGTCTGGATTTTGTATCCACTTATTAATTAAATCTCGTTCACAAATTAATGGTCTTGCAATTGAAAAATATTTTATCTTTGTAGTTTCATAAATTTTGTTTATATACGCTATACTTCTTATCCCACCAACCATTATAACCGGAATATTAACGGCATTTGCAATAGCGATTGTTTCTTTTTCAAACGTTCCTTCATCTTCAAGCTTTAGTATCTTCTTTCTACCATACGTTTCGCCAGAAATAATGCCATGTCCTCCACTCACTTCAATGGCATCAATTCCTAACGCTTCAAGCTTTTGACATATTTTTATAACATCTTCTACTTCAGATCCACCCGGTAAAAAATCCTTACAATTTATCTTAATCCAAATAGGGAACTCATCCCCAACCGCTTCTCTCATCCCTTCATACACTTCATAAATTAGTCTTCCCTTATCTATCCCGTATTCATCTGTTCTTTTATTATAGACTGGTGAAATGAGTTGACTAAAAAAATACCCGTGCGCTGAATGAATTTGAACCGCATCAAAGCCAGCCTCTTTTGCTCTTACTGCCGCCTGTTTAAACCCGTCAATCAACACGCTAACATCCTCAGGATTAAAAGCTCTCCCTGTTGGCCTATCCTCTCGTGTTGCAATACCTGATGGCGAAAGTATATCTCGTTCTTCAACTTTATAATTTGTCATATTTCCACCATAAACAAGTTGAGCGACTATTTTCACATCTTCTTTATGAACAAGATCTGTTAACGTCTTATATTCTGGAATAAAAGAATCATCGTATATGCCTAGCATGTTTGGATTAGGTTGCTCAGTTGCAAGAACGTGTGCATAACTCAGAATAATCGTTCCTACACCACCCCTAGCTAACTCCTTGTAATGTTGGTAAAGGTATTCCGTCATATGACTACCATCAGTTGCACTTTTTTCCCATGTTGCACTTTTAATAAAATGATTTTTCACATTTAAGTTACCAATCTTCGTACGTTCAAATAACATCTCTATCCCTCAATTCTCTTCCAATTCAAATACATCATTAGAAATTTCAGTTAACATTTATCGTATACGCGTTCGAATCATTTGTCAAATCATTTAATATAAGCAATTAATCTACTCTAAAATACATAGCTTAGCTGTCATCTAAACTCCATCACCTGTCACCACGTATACAGGATTAACCAACTCATGTAATCTTACTTAACGCATTGAAATTCATAACTCCCTCTTAATTCTTTATCATTTCTTCAGTGCATCGGCCTGTCTTGGAGTTGCAAATATTTAAACACTGCTTATCATTTAACCCATTCTCTGTGAGGAATCCCTCAAAATTGTAAGTTTTAAAAAATAAGATGCCTGTTTGGGCATCCTATTCTCAATGATAGTCATTCAATTATATATGAAAGTAACAGCATCGCCATACCCACAACCTCAACTATTGATCATAACGCATCACCTATTCGATCACTAACAATCAGATGATCATGATTCTTTCGTAATGTGATATTTCCATTACGCCACCTTTCCCGCCGCCTCTTTGATTATTGCATCTATAATAACGGTTATATTATAAAGCGTGAGGGATAACTAACGATTTCTTTGCATCAATAATCACAGATACCATCCCTAATTTTTCTTCACTGTTTCTAGTATCGTACCGATAAGACCTTCCTATAGGTCCATCTGCCTTGTTCCAATACTTATAATGAAACTTACCTTTTTCATCACAGTATTCAAGTAATTCAACTTCAAAGCCTGCGGCTTCAAACACTTCTTTTAATGTCCGATAGTCATACACTATTTTATGTGTGTACGCTGGGTGATCCGTTGGGCCAGGGCCGCCAACTTGAACCATGTTTTGATACCACTCATTTTTAAAGTTTACATCTGGTACTGCTACACGGATGTAGCCCCCGGGTTTTATGAAGTCGTAGCAATGCTTGGCGGCTACCATTCCTTCATCTTTCGTTAAATGCTCCCAAACATGCTCTGCAAGCATCGCCTCAAGACTGTTTTCTTCAAATTGTTTTTCAAAGTCTTCCCTCTTTAAGAGATTTAAATCTGTTTCTTGTGTACTAATCCATCCCTGTAATTGCGTATTTCCTGCTCCAAGTATAATTTTCAATTTATATTCCCCTATTTTTTATTATTCGTTTGTTGTGTTATCCAGTTATTTCTATTATAGCATAAAGATCAAAATGAGTTTGTTGTAGTTTACTTGTTAAAAAACTAATTAACATAAAAATAGCCGCTGCTCAAATAAAAAGTAAGCAACGGCTATTTATATTAAAAAAAAATGTTTTTTTTTTTAAGTGGAAAAAAAAAAAAAAAA